>JAGQLJ010000064.1:709-2409 GCA_020429495.1 Candidatus Dojkabacteria bacterium | reverse complement strand
TTTTCTTAGTTTTTCTATCAGTTCTTCCAAATCGCTTTGTTCTAGGTGCATTTGTTTCAGCATCTTCTTTAAACTTATCGTAGTCAATTTCGTTTTTAATCATAGTGATAGTAAACTGATATCTAAATATTAAAGAGGTTGAGTTTTATTGAAGCAAAATGCCTTAAACGTTTTCTACAACCTTTCCTCCAGCTTTTTCAATTGCTTTCTGAGCAGTTTTTGATACTGGTATGTCTAAGAATGTTAGAGCCTTGTCTATGTCTTTGTCAAACAAAACTTTTACTTTTATTGTTTTATGGCTTACAGGACTAATCAATCCAAGTTCTGTAAGTTTTTCAAAACTTATTTCATCTCCTTTATTTGCAAGATTTGCAACCACACTTAATTTGATAGGCACTCTTTTCTCTTTATTTAGTTTGAATAGTCTTGTTCTTGTTCTACTTCCTGAAACATTTTTTAGTTTAGGTAATCTTTTTGATAGTGGATTTTGCCCTCCTTCAAATCCTGGTCTAGGTTTTTTATAACCAGTTCTTGATTTTTGTCCTTTTGTTCCTCTACCTGTTGTATGACCTCCTTTGCCAGTTCCAATACCTCTTCCTACTCGTAGAGATTTCTTTGTTGTTTTTGGTGATGGTAAGTTATGTATCATTTTAGTTTCTTGATGGTCTTAAATTTCCTAATGCTTCTACTGTAGCATAAGCATTTGTTATTTGATTATTTGTTCCCATAATTTTTCCAAGCATGTCTTTTATTCCAGCAACTTCTGCAACAGCTCTCATTGAAGATCCTGCAACAATTCCAGTTCCTGGTGCAGCTGGTTTGATAATAATTCTTGCAGCTCCGTGCTTTAGTACAACATCATGAGGAATTGTATTACCTTTCAATGGTACTTGTACCAAGTTCTTCTTTGCATTAGAAACTGCCTTTGATTGTGCAGCTCTTACATCAGGTCCTTTCCCGATTCCAACTCCAACTTTTCCTTCTCTATCCCCAATTACTACAAATACACTTAATCTCATTCTTCTACCTCCTTTAAACATTCTTGTTACTCTTCTTATATTAATGATTTTTGTATCAAATCCATCATCTTCATTATTTCTTTTTCTTCTATCATCTCCTTTTCTCTTAGATCTAACTTTAGATGTATTTCTTCTTAGATTTGATTTTGTATCAACAGAAGGTGCATTACTGTCCTTAGGCTTTTCTTCTTTTTGTACAAATTTTTTTCCTTTTGGTTTATCTGCCATATATATTTATTATAAGTTTAATCCTGCTTTTCTTAATCCATCTGCAAGAGCTTTTACTCTTCCATGATAAAGATATCCTGATCTATCAAAAACTACTTTATCTATTTTTTTAGCTTTTGCTAATTTACCAAGTTCTTCTCCAACTTGTGCTGCAATTTCTACTGGTTTTCCTTTTACAGCCTTTAGATTTTTGTCTGATGTTGAAACAATAGTTTTATGTGTTACATCATCAATAATCTGAGCATAGATATGATTATTTGATCTATGAACAGATACTCTTGGTCTTTCAGATGTACCTCTCACTCTCTTTTTTACAGAAAGCTTTCTTTTAATAAATTGTTTTCTTTTTAGCTTTATACTTGGGTTCATATTTTTATGCTGCTACTGTTTTAGCTGATTTTCTCTTAATAATTTCATCAGCATATTTAATACCTTTTCCTTTGTAAGGTTCTG
>JAGQLJ010000064.1:0-704 GCA_020429495.1 Candidatus Dojkabacteria bacterium | reverse complement strand
GTTTTCTAAATGCTCTAATCTTTGCTGCAATTTCTCCAACCAATTGTTTATTTGCACCTTCTACTTTGACTTTAGTTTGTTCATCAACTGTAACTGTAATACCTTCTGGAGGAGTAAGAGTGATTTTGTGTGATAACCCTACAGAAAATACTACATTATTTCCTTGTTGTTCTGCTCTATAACCAATTCCTACAATTTCTAAATCTCTAGAATAACCTTCAGTTACACCTTGAACCATATTATTTATTAATGATCTGTAAAGTCCATGATATGACTTTGTTTGTTTTGCATCATTATCTCTTTCAAGATTAACTTGATTACCTTCTACCTTTACAGTTACACCTCTTCTTAAAGATTCTGACAAGGTACCTTTAGGACCTGTTACTTCAACTTCCTTAAAGTGGAATTTACCTCCATCTTTAACTGTTACTGTAACTCCTTCTGGAATTTCAATTGTTTGGTAACCTATTCTACTCATCTTAAGTTAAAATCTTTATTTAATAAATTTCACAAATATATTCTCCACCAATCTTTTGCTTAATTGCATCATTTCCAGTCATTACACCTTTTGGAGTTGAGAATATTGAGATTCCTATTCCTTGTTTAATTGGCTTTATTTCTCTATAACCTCTATATTTTCTGATACCTGGCTTTGAAACTCTCTTTAATTCACTAATGATTGGTTTATCATTTTGATATTTAAG
>JAGQLJ010000063.1 GCA_020429495.1 Candidatus Dojkabacteria bacterium | reverse complement strand
AGACTTCACTCTGTACTTTATGACACATAAAGACTCCTGTAAAGCAAAAGCTCTAATAGATAATCCTCAGATAAGTCTTTCTATATGGGAAAAGCATAAAATGCTGGTGCAAGTTGATGGAAATGTTGAGGAAATAGAGAATCAAGGACATGTTGAAAAATATTTAGATAAGTTAGCAGAAGTTTCCGCAAAAGATCCGGAATTTTGGCCTCCATTATTGAAAGTGAAGGGCAATGGTTATACAGTGTTCAAAATAATTCCCAAATGGTTAAGATCTATGGATCTTGAAGGAGATGAAATGAAACAAAAAGAATCACCTTTTACTGAAATCACTTTTGAATAAAATATGGCAGAGAAACTTTTAGTAATTTTATTCAATGATTCAGATCCAGTACTGTCACGAGTGGCAAAGATGAAGTTCAAAAATGAAGCAGGAATTGATTTAATAATCACAGGAGATTACGATACAGTTATTCAGGCATTTAATTTAAGTACTCCTAAGCTTCTAATTTCAGAAATCTTACTAAATGATGATAAAGATCGTACAGGGTTTGACCTTATTCGTGCAGTAAGAGTTGACAATAAAGATACTATAATAGTTATATTAACTGAGCTAGGGCAGGAAGAGGACAAGCAAAAAGCTTTAAACTTAGGAGCAAATTACTATTATGTAAAAACAGAAATAAGTGTAACTGAATTTATTAAAAAGATTAAAGAACTTCTGTAGTCAGAAATTTAGAATAAGATCTTAAAAAAGCACCTCGCTTATGCGAGGTGCTTTTAATTTATGCTTTCTTTATATTTCTATAAGAAAGATTCAACTGTTGATTCCATATCAGTGTAACTGTAAGCTCCAGGGAAGTTTACTTCGTTAACAAAGAATCCAGGTGTTCCTTGTACACCAAAAGCAGAAGCAATCTGTTGATCTACTGTAAGTTGATCAGCATATTTTCCACTTTCTAAACAATCTTGCATAAATCCTTTATCTACTGCGCTTGATAAAAAGTCAGCAAGTGTACCTGCATTTGAAACATCATTTTGTACAACATCATTAATTATTGAATATCCATCTGCACTCATTAATAGATCATGAGCCTCCCAGAATTTCCCTTTCTCATTTGCACAATATTGTGCTTGAGCAGCTAGTTCACCATTACCATGTCCATTTGTATAAACTTGTACAAATGCTGCATCTCCACTATCAACCAATTTTCTAAACTCTTCAACTGGTGCTACATAAGTTCCACCATCTTTTACAAGAGTAAATTGTGTTCCAGCAGATTGATTTAGCTCACCATTTTTCCCACTTGCAATATGACAGAATGGACAACTTGGATCAGAGAATTCAACTAATAAAACATCGCTATCTGGATTGCCAAAAGCAATTGCATCACCAGTAAATAATGATTTTATTTGATCTTTAGTTACAGCAGTAGCTGCTCCTCCCGTTTCAGCACCTGCAACGCCTGTACCAGTTGTTCCAGAACCTGTAGCAACAGAAATGTCACCCATATTAGATGCGATTTGGTTTAGACCAATAAGTAAAGATAGAGACATAAAAATTCCTGCAACTACAATTGCAAAAGGCGTAAGAAAAAGCTTTAAATCGATTTCGATTGTATCTTTATCTTCTGCTTTCACAACTGGCTTTTGAGCAACTTTATTGTCTACTTTATTTGAAGATTTATCTTCAGCCATAGAAAACGAAATAAAATTTAAAAATATATCTACCCTCAATCATCTACTACTTTGGTAGTAGATGTCAAGTAAAATATTTAACTTTGAAAATTATTTGTGTAGTATGTATAAGAGAAGTAGTTTTTCGCTAAATTTATTAAGAGCTGCAAAATATGTATAAAAAATTTCTATTGTTAGTAAGCATAATTGGATTATTGGGGTTGCTTTATTATCTCGGTAATCGAACTAAAACAAACTATACAAATGTGGCTTCAGAATCTATAGTAGTAATATCAAAAAATGATATAGATATTCAATCGATTATTGATAGTAATTCACCTGGTACCACATATTTATTTGAAACAGGGCTTCATAGATTGATAGATCAAATTATTCCACAAGAGGGGGATATATTTATGGGTGAAGAAGGAGCAGTCTTATCTGGCAGTGTTCTACTAAATAATCCATCTACAGAATCTAATCTATATTATTACTCTAACCAAATAGACAATCCTGAAATACATGGATCTTGCGATCCACAATACCCTAGATGTAGCTATAATCATGAGCTGTTTATAGATGACGTTCGTCAAAGACATGTTAGTTCAAAATCTGAAGTAGAAGTAGGATCATGGTTTTTTGACTATGACAACGATCGAATTTATATTGGTGAAAATCCAAATGGAAAAAAGGTAGAGGTCAGTAAAACCTCCTATGCTTTTGTCCCTAAGTTTACTACAAGTACAAATACCAACAATAATGTTACTATTAAAGATTTAACTTTTGAAAAATTCTCCAATTGGGCACAGAGAGGAGTAATAAAGTCTGCTCATGCTGGTACTCAGTATACTGTTACAAATGGCTGGGTTATAGAAAATAATGAATTTATTAATAATCATGGCCCTGCTGTTTCATTTAATTCAAACTGGATTGTGCGAAATAATTTAATCCACTATAGTGGACAAATGGGCTTGGGAGGAAGTGGTGATAATGCAATAGTACAAGGTAATGAAATAGCATACAATAACCAAGCTTACTTTAGTTGCCAGTGGGAATGTGGTGGTGCTAAATTTGCGAGAACTAATAATTTAGTAGTTGATGGAAATTACGTTCATCATAATCTAGGACCAGGTTTGTGGACTGATATTGATAACATAAACACACTATATAAAAATAATACAGTAGTAAATAATAACTTAGAGGGTATAAAACACGAGATAAGCTTTGATGTAGAAATAAAAGATAACTTTGTTGCCTACAATGGTGACACTTTTAATACTTGGCTATGGGGGGCACAGATAAACATTCAGAATTCTAGAAATGCATATGTTCATAATAATATATTAATAACAACCAGTGGAGATGGATTAGGAGTTATAAATCAATCAAGAGGCTATTCTTCAACATTCCCTTTAAATAGTTGTGATACAAGCACCACTCAGTCAAGAGAATCTACATGTTTGCCATTGATAGGTATAAACAACAGATTTGAAAACAATATTGTATATTCTATTGCAGAGTCTGGAGACATTGGGAGTATAGCAAAAGATACTGCAGAGATTACAGAAGCTGAATTCTATGAATCAAATTCTTTTGATTATAATACCTATTATGTACCTGATGTGAGTAGAAATAGATGGGGAGCTTATAACAAAGGGAATAGCTTTGCTGCTTTTCAATTATACGGATATGAAGCACATGGACAGGCAACTTCTGATATTTCTACTATACCAACAGTGCCAATATGGACAGGTAAGGTAGGCCCTCAGTATACTGATAATAATGATACCAACGGAGGTACAAGCGGTGGAGTTGTACAAACTGAAGGCAGTTGTACATATATGGACTCAAATAATAATGGTGAGATTGATGATACAGATTTTAGAGAGTTTAGAGATAAATATAGAACAGTGTGTAACTCTAATAATTTAACCACAGATAGATGTGGATCTATAGATTCGGATGGAGATGGTAATGTAACTTTAAAAGATTTCATAATATTTTCATCTAAATATGGAAAGAGTTGCTTATAACTAGTATGCAAAAAGTTCCATATCAATCATCTCTTTTTTTATCCCATCATCAACTAATATTTTCTTTACTGCTTTCATAAATGGCTTTGGACCACAAATTGCATGAAAACTATTTTTTAAATCGCCTGTTGATTCGTAAATAATTTCTCTATCTATTCTTTTTCCAAGATAAGTTCTGTGAGGTGAAATAGGATCACTAGTCTCATCTGCAACTACATAAATTAATTCAAAATTATTTTTATATTCTTTTGCAAATTCATCTAGTTCCTTTTTGTATGCAATATCATTTTGAAATCTCACACTATAGAAAAAGGTTACTTTTTTTCCTGCCTTAAGTAATTTTTTTGTTGTTCTTAAGAAAGGAGTAAGTCCAATACCTCCTGCATAGAAGAAAAGATTGTCATGTTGCATAGCATCTTGCAGAAATATTCCATATGGACCATCTAAAAATAAAGTCTGACTAATATAAAATTTATCTAAATTCTTTGTCCATTTTCCAGATTGTTTAATAATAAATGTAATTTCTTTTGTATCTTCATCAAAGTTAGCAATTGTAAACGGATGCGATTCTCTATAAAAACCTTTTATTGTAATATAAGCAAATTGTCCAGGTA
>JAGQLJ010000062.1 GCA_020429495.1 Candidatus Dojkabacteria bacterium | reverse complement strand
TTCGTTTTCTTTTGAGCGAATAATAAACTTGTTTTAGTAGAAGTAAAAGGTTCAAATGTAACTTGAGGTAAACTAATTACAGCTTTTATATTAAAATACTTAAATAAGAATAATCTTATATATTTGTTTTCGGTTGTATCAAAAACACTTTCTGGCAGTACGACCCCTAAACGTCCACCTTCTTTTAATAGTTGATAATATCTTTCAATGAATAAATTTTCAGAATTTTTCTTATCCCCAAATAAAAATGCATTTTTCACCTCCCTTTGAGTTTGACTGTCTAAATCTACACTGAAAGGTGGGTTACTAATTGCAACATCAAATTTAGCATTGACTTCCTTGTTATTATAAACATCTTCATTTGATGAGGTTTCTAAAAAGTTTGGTGAAGTTTCTTTAACATAAAATCTAAATGGTAATAATCCATCTTTAACAAATATATTTGTTGAACCATCACCATGTAATATCATATTTACTTTAGAAGAAGTACCTAAATCAAAATTAATTTCTGAACCATACAGATATTCTCTAGCCCATTTGTTTTCATTATGATCTGGTGTAAAAAGTTCTTCAAACCTTTGTTTTATTTGTCTACTAGATTTTAATTTATTTCTTTGTTTATACTTAACTTCTTTAGTTATTAATTTCATTGCCTCAACAAGATAAGTACCACTACCAGCCGAGGGGTCTATTATTAAAGGTAACTCCCTATTTTCATTTAATCTACTAATCGCTAGTTGGTCTAATTGAAGTGCATATAATAAGAAGTTTACTATTGGTGTTGGTGTAAAAAACTGTCCTTTGTTTTGTTTAAAGCCATCTCTTGTAATGCTTTCAAAGAAATCACCTAATATATCCTTACCATCAAGAGAGCTTCTACCCTCTAGAAAGGAAAAGCTTTCAAGTGACTGGACAGTATATATAAGTTTATTTAGAGGAAATTTATTTCTATTAATAATGTTGTCATCATCAATTTTTTGTTGGTCCGTAACATTTAACTGCTCACGCAATGCTCTTTTGTATAAACTGTTTATACGCTCATATATTTTATTTTGAGATTCTACGTGTGTACCATATTGATAAATTTGAAAGTCATATTCTTCGCCATCCTCTTTTTCATACTCGTCTTGAATTTTTGCAAGGATAATGTTTACAAGAGAATAAAATATTTCACTATCATTTGTGCCACCGCCTCCCCAAAGTACATTATGAAGATTTTTTCCTAAACCTGAAATTTCATCTTTATTTATGCGTACACGTAAATCATATTTTTCATCTCCTTTAATTAAAGGTTGTTTTTTAGGTTCGCCATAACCGGCTGTTAACTCGGAACCAATAGAAACATATCCATCATTTTCCCAATCATTATAGTTTCTGTAAGTTTCAAAATCAATTATTATTGCTCTATCAACAATTACACTATCCTGTAATTCAGCGGTATAATAAACTAAATACTTAACTTTCGTACCTGACTTTTTTTCTTCTTCTTGAGCTAGAGAGAATAATTGTCCTTCAATTTCAGACTTATCTTGCTCAAATTTACTTGGTGCTTTTGCTTCAATAAAGAAAAAAGGGTTGCCCTTTTCATCTTTTACCAAAACATCAATTCGTGGATTTTTGATGTCTCTACCTATAGGAACCGTATACTCTCTTTCAGTTTCAAGATTTTGAGGTTTATAATCAAGTTCATTGACAAGTCTATCAATTAGAAATGCTCTGACAATTTCTTCATCTCCAGTTAAAACTCTTAATGTTCTATTACTTTTAATTTTTTCAGAATAATTTACAGTAGCCTTTTCTAAATCTATTTTGGCTACTACATTCTTTTCAATATTGAGTTTATTCTCAATTATGCTTTTCCAATTACTCATTGAAGCTTATCTTTTTTTATTTTGATTCATCATTTTTATATATGGAACTTAAAAAGTCACTTATTTTATAGTTAGTTTTTCAAGTTCTTAATTTCTTCTTGTACTTTATTGAGGATTTCCGTACTGTTGGATTCATCCTTAATCATATTGACAATTTTATCTGCCATCCAAAGTTGCAATAATTCATTTTCACTTACACCTAAAGCCTTTGCTAAATCCTCTACTTGTTCCTTTCGGGCAATACGCGTACTACGTTCAATTTTACTTAATAATGCTGTATCGATATTCATTTGAGACGCTACTTCACGCAATAAAAGCTGCTTCTCTTCCCTTAACTTCCTTATATAATTACCAAATGCCATTTTAGAGAGATTTTGACTTGTCAATATTTGTCTAATGTAAGAAAAAGAAAGTAAAGGAAACTAAAAAGATATAAACAGTTGTTAACAGATTATGAGGAAGTTAAGGATTTAAGGAAACTAATACTTTAAATCCTTTGTTTCCTCAATCTCCTTATTATGCTTTTGCAGGATTAGAATAGCTATTATGTGCTTCTCTATGTATTAATCCTGCCTCTACAAATTTGGTGATGTAGCCTTCTGCTGTTTTATGTGGAATGTTTTGTTTGGTTGCTAAAT
>JAGQLJ010000003.1 GCA_020429495.1 Candidatus Dojkabacteria bacterium | reverse complement strand
AGGAATCTATATTATAAATGATATTTGATATTGAAGCAGATGGGTTGCTTAATGAAGCAACTAAAATCCATGTGCTTGCATACGAAGAAGATGGTAAAGTAAAAAGTACACATAACTATCAAGAAATGAGAGATATATTAAGTTCAGCTAAAGAACTTATAGGACATAATATTATATGTTACGATATTCCAGTTCTTGAAAGAATACTTAAAATAAAAATTAAAGCTCGTTTAATTGATACACTTGCTATGTCATGGTATCTAAATCATACAAGAAATATACATGGTTTAGAAGCTTATGGAGAAGAATTTGGTGTACCTAAGCCCGTCATTAATGATTGGGTTAATCTATCTCCAGAAGAATATGCTAATAGATGTAGAGAAGACGTAAAGATTAATCGTAAATTATACGATCAACTTATAAATAAACTTGAACTCTTATATAATTCAAAGTCTCAACAAACACGTATTATAGACTATCTTTCATTTAAAATGGATTGTGTAAGAGAACAATTACAAAGTAAATGGAAAGTTGATGTAGATAAAGTAAAAAAAACTTTAGACATTCTTCTACCACTACAAGAAGAAAAAATATCTGAACTTAAATCAGTTATGCCTAAAGTTAAAAAATATACTAAAGCTAGTAGACCGGCTAAACCATTTAAGAAAGATGGTACATATTCTGTACATGGTGCTAAATGGTTTAATCTACTTAAAAAAGAAAATCTTCCAGAGGATTATGATGACACTATACAAGTGTTTTCTCATGAAGAAGAATCAAATCCTAATAGTAGTGATCAAGTTAAATCTTGGTTATTCAGTTTGGGATGGGAACCAGCCAATTTTAAATACGAAAAAAATGAAGATGGTTCTGATAGACTAATTCCACAAGTACGTATTGATGGTGGAGAGGGTAAAGAATTATGTCCTTCTGTAAAACTTCTTATAGAAGAAAATCCATCTGTTGAAGTTCTTGATGGTTTAACTATTCTTCAACATAGAATTTCTATTCTTAATGGATTTATTGAAAATGAAAAAGAAGGTTTTCTTGTAGCTGATGTAGGTGGTTTAACTAATACTCTTCGTTTCAAGCATAGAATCTTAGTAAACTTACCCGGAGTTAATAAACCATATGGTAAAGAAATTCGTGGTAGTTTAGTAGCAAAAGATGGATACATATTATGCGGTAGTGATATGTCTTCTCTTGAAGAGAATACAAAGAAACACTATATGTATGATTATGATCCAGACTTTGTTATAGAAATGTCTAAACCTGGATTTGATGCGCATCTTGACTTAGCTAAATATGCTAAAGTTGTACAAGATGATGATATTGAATTTTATGGTTGGTTTAAGAAAGAGAGTAAAAATGATCCAAACTTAGAAGGTAAAGATCGTTACTTAAAGATTGATAATTTACGAAAGCAATACAAAACTGCTAACTATGCCTGTATTTATGGTGTAGGAGGCCCTAAATTAAGCCGTACAACAGGCTTAAAGCTTTCTACAGCATTAGCCCTTATCGAAGCTTATTGGGCACGTAATTGGGCAGTTAAGGCGCTCTCAGAGGATATTGAAATTAAGACCATTGGTAAAGAAATGTGGTTGTTCAATCCTGTCAGTAAATTTTGGTATAGTCTTCGTTATAAGAAAGATATTTTCTCTACTCTTAATCAAAGTACTGGTGTATATTGTTTTGATAGTTGGATTAGAGAAATTAGAAAAGTTCGTCCTCAACTCACTGGTCAATTCCATGACGAAATAATTATTGAGATTAAAGAAGGATTTGAGGAAAAATGTAAACATTTACTTAAAGATTCTATTAAAAAAGTAAATGATAAACTTAAACTCAACATTATATTAGATGTTGATATTCAATTTGGCAAAACATATGCCGATATTCACTAAAGGAGAATTATATGGCTCTTAATGCTAGAGACATTAAAATTGAAAGTAATTATGAACGTCCTGATCCGTTAAATCCTGGGACATATCCTGCAAGACTTGTTTGGGTTATTAGTAAGGGGCTACAAGCTCAAAAAGCATTTCAAGGACAAGAAAAATCACCTCAATTAGAAGTTTATTTTGTTTATGAACTTCTTGATGAATTTCTTCTTGATGAGGATGGAGAAGAAATAAAAGATAAACCGAGGTTTATTAATGAAACTCTTCCTCTTTATTCGTTAAATTCTGACAAAGCTAAGTCTACTTTGAGATATTTTGCACTTGATCCTACTGAAAAATATAAAGGTGATTGGACTAAGCTTGTTGGAACACCGTGTATGGTAACTATTACTCAAAATAAATCTAAGACGAAAGATATTATTTATAATAATATTAGTTCTGTTCAAACTATGAGAGATAAAGATGCTAAAAATGCACCTGATCTTGTAAATGAACCAAAAGTTTTTGATGTAGATGATCCTGATATTGAAATGTTCTACTCATTACCTGAGTGGTTACAGAATGATATTAAAGAAAATCTTAATTTTGGTGGTTCTATTCTTGAAGAGAAAATTGAAAATACTCCTAAAGAACAATCAGAAACTAAAAACACTAAAACTAAGAAAGCAACTAAAACTAAAGAAGTTATAGAAGAAAATAGTGAAGATGAAGATTGGTAATTTAATCAAATCTATGGACTATTGTTGGGTTGTCAGTGACAAGAAAATGAAAGGTTCTGGATTAAAAAAAGGAGACTTGGTTCTTGTCACTGGAACCAAAGTTGCTCCTATAAGTAAGATTGATCCATACTTACAAAGAATTTTTGTTATTACTGTTTTAGTTAAAGACGGAGAAATTCGTCTCCCAAAAAGTGATAATCATTATAGAGCATATCTTGTTGACCCAAGAAATCTAGAAAAAGTTGATGAGGATACTCAAAAATGGGCAGAAGAGAATCTGAAAAAACAGTATGGGAATATTCCACACTATCAGATTTAAATGATCCATGTGATGATTGTAGTCATTGGGCAAATTATAAATTTAAGGTAAAAAAATGATACCACTAATTGATGGTGATATACTTTTACACGAATTAGGGTGGTCAGGAGAATTTAAAGATAAAGAGAGTGGTGAACCTACTCTTATGGATTTTGACTTTGTAGCTGATTTATTAGATAAAAAGATTACGTTAATTTGTGAAGAAGTAGATGCTACTAAACCTCCAATCATATTTGTAACAAATAGTAATTGGATACAAGAAAATAAAAATCGTTTTCTTAATGAAGTTCCAGAATATAAGGCGGTGTTTCGTTATAAAATAGCTAAAACTAAACCTTATAAAAATACTCGTAGTAACCTAAAACCATTTCATTTCTATAATGTGTTAATGTATCTTGACGCTCATTATGCTTTACAAATTAGTGAAGATGGATATGAAGCAGATGATATGATGGCTATTATGCAAACAGCTAATATAGATAACACTATTATATGTTCTCGTGATAAAGATTTACGAATGGTAGAAGGTTGGCATTATTCTTGGGAATGTGGTTCTCAAAAAGCTATAGGACCACATTTCACTAATAAGTTTGGGTCTCTTTTTTATAAGGGTGATAAGCTTATAGGTTATGGTAATTTATTTTTCTATTATCAAATGTTAGTTGGTGATAATGTAGATACTATACCTGGACTTCCTTCTTTTGGGGAAAAGAAAGCTTTTGCAGAACTTTATTCTTGTAAAACTGATGAAGAAGCTTTTAAGCATGTTAAATATCTTTATCTTAAAACTTTAGGTAAAGAACAAGCTAAAGAATATTTCTTAGAACAAGCTAATCTTTTATGGATGGTACGAGAAAAAGGAAAACCTTATGAAATATTATATAATTAAAAGGAAATAAAGATTTGAATCAACAAGAAAAAGCTTTATGGTTATTAAGAGCTATTGCAGATTTTACAATGATTGTTGTAGGTTGGTTTGCAACTCTTAATTATTTTGGTTGGAGTGCTGCATTACTGTTAGCAGCGTATTGTGTACTTTGGGGTATCACTACTTTTGAAGTACATTCTAAAGAAGAAATGTCCATGTATGATTTACCAGATGGTAAAAGATTTTATGGAACTAAAAAAGATTTTGATCAATTTCTTCCAGCATATCTTAAAGAAATAGAAAAGGTTAAAACTGATGGCGAGGCCAGCAGGACCGAAGACGAGGTGTAATAATCAGTGGACTGAATCCAGATTTAAAACATTTATTCAAAGTTTGTTACGTCAAGGTACTCGTAGATGGGCACCTATAACTGAAACTGAAAAAGATGCACGAGTAGAAAGAGGAATGTATAAATGTGCATTATGTAAAGAAGTTGTTCCAGCAACTATTAAATCTGGTAAGAAACGTGTAAGAAATGTTTTTGTAGATCATATTGAACCTGTTGTAGACCCGACTACTGGATTTACAAATTGGGATGAATACATTAATAATATGTTTTGTGAGAAACATAA
>JAGQLJ010000061.1 GCA_020429495.1 Candidatus Dojkabacteria bacterium | reverse complement strand
AAAATATAAAAAGATTGCTGAGCTTTCTACAGAGATTATTAAAAAAATGTCTGAGAAACTTGAAGTAGGTATTTACCCTGCAGAAATAGAGAAGTATTGCTGGGAACTTTGTCGTGATGCAAATGTTGAGCCAGCCTTTTATGGAGTGGTACAAAGTGGTAATCCACCCTTCCCTTCTAGCTGTAATATAAATGTTAACGATGAAATTTTACATGCAATTCCAAGTAGTACAAGAAAGCTAGAAAAAGGTGATGTTGTTAAAATTGATTTTGGAATAACATCTGATGGTCTATTTACTGACCATTGCTATACATTTGTTATTGAAGAAATGAGTGAAGAAGATAGGTCTTTAGTAATGAATGCTAAATTAGCTACTGAAACGGCAATGAAAAAAGCTATTGTTGGAAATACTACTGGAGATCTTGGTGAAACAATGGAAGCAATTGCAGAAATGGCAGGATTTGAGGTATTAAAAAATTACGTTGGTCATGGAATTGGGAAAACTCTCTGGGAAGAACCTTCTGTCCCAGCATATGGTTTATATGATGGTGGAGATGAACTAGAGGAGGGAATGGTGCTTTGCATTGAGTGCCAATTAGTGAAGGGGACTGATAGAACATATATTGAGTCTGACGGATGGACAATAAAAACAAGCAATGGAAACAAAGGTGCTATGTTTGAGTATATGGTGGTAGTTGGCAAAAATAAGCCAATAGTTCTAACGCCTATGCAAGATTGGAAAATAGTTATTTAGCTGCAAGCTGCTAGCTACTGGCTGCTAGCTCTCCAATTGAGTGCTAAAATATTAGAATTATTAACTAATAAAAAGGTGAAATATTTTGTGGAGTTTCTGAATTTGATGGTAAAGATCAGCTAATATCTTTTAATTTATCAGTATCTTAAGTTTCTAGTAGCAAGTGGCTCGTAGCTAGAAGCTATAGTGGTAATTCAATGGTAAACTCTGTACCTTTACCCTCTTCAGAGGCAAAAGAGATCTTACCACTATGTCCTTCAGCAATTGCTTTTGCTATGTACAAACCAAGTCCAGTTCCTTCTTCTTCTGATTCTCTTGCATTCTCTGCTCTAAAGAATTTCTTAAATATTTGATCTTGCTGTTTTTTAGGAATACCCATTCCCTCATCTTTAACTTTTATCACAACTTTTTTGTCTGCTTTATTCAAATTTAACCAAACAGTTTTGCCATCATCAGAGTATTTAAGTGCGTTACTTAAAAGATTTTTTATCATTTCTTCAACCTTATGAACATCAATCTTAATTTCTATAGTATTTTCGTTTGTCTTAAAATCAATCTTCATTTTTCTTTTATGAGCAATTGGCTCTAGCTGTAGCATAGCTGATTTTGCAACTGAAACAAGATTTTCTTTTGTTTTTATAATATCGAACTTCTCTCCTCTATCAATTCTGGAAACATTTAATAGTTCATTAACAAGATCTAACATCTTCTTATGAACATCTCCAAGCTCTTTTGTTAGATTCTTTTGTTTCTTTGTTAACTTACCTGTTTCAGGATTTTCAAGTAATTCTAGAGTCCATAGAGCACCTGTTAAAGGTGTTTTAAGTTGATGTGATGCAACTGAAACAAACTCAGATTTCATTTTATCTATAGCTCTTTCTTTACTTACATCTCGCATAACAATTACACTTCCTAAAATTTGATCTTCTTTATCAAATAGTGGTGTTGCAATACATTCAACAGGCATTAGTTCACCACCTATTTTCTTTAACACAGCTTCAGATTTTGTCCGTGCAAGAGTATGTGTTTCAAATACATTATCTATAATATTACATTGTGTTTTGGCCTCTTCATCTTGATAAATATCCATAACATCTTCAAACTTCTTATCTTTTATATCGTTAAGTGAAAATTGTGTAATTTGCTCAAATGCTGGATTTGCAATTCTAATATTTTTATTATTATCAACAACAATTACTCCATCACCAATGCTATTTAGTATAACTTCTAACTGTTCTTTATCATTTCTATTTTTTTCTTTTTCTTCCTCAATATCTTGCAGCAAACTCATAGTTGCTTTTCTAGAATCTTCAAGTTCACTATTCTGCTGAGAAATTTGTGTAACTACTTCGTTTAATTTTCTTTCAGATTTTTTTCTCTTTATTATTGCGTTTTGAAGCTCTTCATTTGTAGATTGCAGTTTTGATGTTTGCGCTGCTAAAAGTGATTGTGTTTGTTCTTGATAAAGCTGGTAAAAATAAATAATCATACCAACAACTAAGAAGCTTACAACAAACATAGCTACATTGAATGGTAGGTATGGTAGAACATCAAGATTAGGGTAGTATGCATCTGTCATTGCTAAACCAACAACTGTAACATAGAAGAACAAGAACCACCGTAAACCATTTCTTCGTCCTTGAATAAAGAATATTATTGCGGGATACATATAGACCCAAAAGATTCCTGTTGACTCAAATCCACCTGAGAAGAAGTTATGTAAACTTATAATAAAGACAATAGTACTTCCTAAAAATACCGCTAATTCATCACTAGTTGCAGTTCTAATCATAAATAGTCCTAGAAGTAATGCAATTACTAGCAAAACTTCTAAAAGCGCAATAGGAGTATCACCAATGATAAAGTTAATAGCCGAATATCCAGAAATAATCAAGACACCAACCAAAGTTGCCGCCGATAAAAATACATACCTACCAATTTCTTCTCTTGGTCTTAAAAAGTATTTGTCACCTAAAGCTAATCTAATCAGCTTTTTTTTCAGGTTTTGCATCTGGATTTTCTAGTTTAGAAATACGATTTTTTAACTCTAAAATTCTAAGCTCTCTGTTAACCATGAGCCTATTTGCCTCTTCAAGCTCTTTAGTGTGAGCAAGAAGTTTTTTGCTAGTTTCTGTTGAATTTATAGATGATCCAAGCAGATTAGCAAAAAGTCTTAGAATCTCAACTAAATTATTATTCCACTCTCTTTCAATTCTACATTCATCAAAGCCAATAAATCCCCATAATTTTTCACCCGCAATAATTGGAGATATTAATAATGATTTAATTTCCTGGCTTTGTAACATAGGCTTTTCTGAATCAGGAAATTCAGACACGTTACCTCTAATATTTTTTTCATCATTCAATAAATCTAACCACCTTTGAAATCCAGCGTCAGTAAAATACAGTTTTTGAAGCTCAGGATTATCTATTTGCACAGTGGTATTGCCATTTGTCCACTCATATCTTTGTGACATATAAGATCCTCTCCCATCTTCTCCAACTGTAAAAATATAAACTCTGCTAACATTAGATGTTTGGCCAATTTGTTGCATAACATATGGCAATTCATCAAAAATATTTTTATTGTCTACAACTTTTTGAACAAAATATACTATCACCTCCAATAGAGCAGTTTTACTCGCTAGTGCTTTTTTGCTTTCGTCTCTTGATTCACTCAGGTTTATAAATCCCTCTCCTGCTACTAACAAAAATATATCAAATGTGAATAATCTAACTAGTGCTGGAGTAAAATCAGCACTTGAACTATCTAAAAAGATAACAGTCATAACTGTGAAGACGATAATCATTAGATAGAAAGTTATTCGGTTATAAAATGGAGCAATTATTAAAATAAACGCTGTAACTATTATCAAAGAAATATTTGGAATTTCTGGAGTAGAATTAATAATTAAAGCAATAATGCCGGTTATAAGCGTAAAGAAAAGAGTAATAGCAAAATCAGAGATTTTGTTTTGTTTTATAAACTTTTCAATTTGCTCAATTTTCATAGTCAATAATTCTTAATTTATCATGACAAAATAATCGATCTGTAGCAAGTAAAACATTGTAGCTATAGTGCATTATTTGTATTTGCCCTCCGATCTAAAAATGATTAAGATGTAGTAGGTGAAAATAGTATATGGCAGAAACAGATAGCACAACTTCTGAAGATAAAAAGAGAATTCTTATTGCTGAAGATGAAAAAGCAATTATTAGTGTTCTTAGCATTAAACTAGAAAGTAGTGGATTTATAGTCGATAAGGCAATGAATGGGAAAGAGGCTTTGGAGTTACTTCAGAAGAATGAATATGATTTAGTTCTTTTAGATTTAATTATGCCTATTGTAAATGGTTTTGAGGTATTAGAATACGTAAAAGAGAATAATATTGATGCAAAAATTATTGTTACATCAAATCTTGGACAAGAAGAAGATGTAAAGAAAGCAGAAGGTTTAGGTGCACTTGATTATTTTGTTAAATCAGATATGACGCTTTCACAAATTGTGGAAGGAATAAAAAAATATCAATAACTATGGATGCTAACCAAATGAATGTACTTTCAATACTACAAGAAGGGAGTTATATAACTTCAGATGATGCAGATAAGGTTAAGAAGATTGCTGAAGAAAATGGAACAAATGTTGAAGAAGAGCTAATAAGAGAAGAGCTAGTTAATAAATCAATTTTAGGTCAAGCTATTTCAGAG
Organism: Candidatus Dojkabacteria bacterium; assembly: GCA_020429495.1. Taxonomy (GTDB): domain Bacteria; phylum Patescibacteriota; class Dojkabacteria; order J137; family J137; genus JAGQLF01. The sequence goes on along the minus strand of JAGQLJ010000061.1, from coordinate 7,031 downwards.
TATTATGGAATTCCTTACTGGGATATAGAGTCAAAAGCACCTGATAGCAGTATTGTGGCAATGCTTCCAGAAAGAGTATGTAATGACTTTAATGTAGTTATTGTAAAAGCTAAAGAGAAAGAACTAACAATAGCAGTTGGAAATTTTGATAGACATGAAGCACTTGTAACTGAACTTAAAGCAATCTTTCCTACATATACAATTCATTTTGTATATTCATTTGTAGACGATATAAGAAATATTGTTGAGCAAAAAGGTAAATTGCTAAGTAATCATATTCAAGAGATGTTTGAAAAAAAACAAGTTGATATTCCAGTACTTGTTCAACAAATTTTCAAAGAAGCAATTGCACTAAAAACATCTGACATTCACTTTGAACCATCTGAAAAAGATGTACTAATCCGGTTTAGAGTTGATGGAGTTTTACAAGATGCAGCAAGATTTGATAAATCTGCTTATCATAATGTAATAAATAGAATTAAAGTTTTAGCAAAAATAAGACTAGATGATCACTTCTCTGCACAAGATGGGGCAATAAGAATGACTGTTGATAATATTCCAGTTGATCTTAGAGTTTCAATTATTCCAACATTAAATGATGAGAAAATTGTTTTAAGAATTCTAACTAACTATGTTCAGAGCTTAACATTGAGTAGCTTAGGTTTAAGAGAAAGAGACGAAAGATTATTACAAGAAGCATCTAAAAAACCTTTTGGAATGATTTTAGTTACTGGTCCAACAGGTTCTGGAAAAACAACAACACTCTATTCTTTATTAAAATTTATGAAGAATAAGGGGATTAATATAACAACAATTGAAGATCCTGTTGAGTATAAGATTGAAGGAATTAATCAAATTCAAGTTAACAATGCTACCAATTTAACATTTCCTAAAGGACTAAGAGCAATTGTTAGACAGGACCCTGATGTAATATTGGTTGGAGAAATTAGAGATAAAGAAACGGTAGAAATTGCTTTAAATGCTGCACTAACAGGACATTTAGTTCTATCAACATTTCACGCAAATGACGCATCAACTGCTATTCCAAGACTTTTAGATATGGGAGCAGAACCATTTTTGCTGGCTTCAACTTTGAATTTGATAATTTCTCAAAGACTTGTTAGAGAAATTGATTCAAGTAGTAGATATAGCCGAACACTTACACAAGAAGAGTTGAAAAAGTATATACCAACCCCTCAGAAATATTTTGGCACAAAGGAGGTTACTGTATATGAAGGAAAACCAAGTCAATCAAACAATAATACTGGATTTAAAGGTAGAACTGCAATTTTTGAAACAATATATATGACTCCAGAAATGCAAGATCTTACTCTAAAGTCACCATCAAACTTAGAAATAAGAAAACTAGCTACTGAACAAGGAGGGGAAACATTCTTTCAAGATGGCATTGATAAAGTAATCAAAGGTGTAACTACAATTGAAGAACTATTAAGAGTTGCTCCAGTTGATAATGTAATTACACAGATTTATGAGACAGAAAACAAAAAACCAGCACAAAAATAAGTTTCTAGGTTTAGACTCAACTTTTTTTACTGCAGACATTGCAAGAGAAAGAAAATACCTATTTGAAAATATTGCCTTGATGGTAGCTGGTGGTCTCTCCATTGCAGATGTGCTAGATTCACTTCAGAGAGAGCTGAAATCCACCAAGATAAAAAATATGGTTGGCAGAATGTATGAAGATGTTTTGAGCGGCGAACCTTTTTGGAAAGCTCTTCAAAAAACTAAACTTTTATCCGATCATTTGCTTTCAATTATTAGAATTGGAGAGCAATCTGGAAGGTTATCAGAAAATCTCCAAATAGTAGTTGAGCAAAAAGAAAGAGACGCAGATTTTAGAAATAAAGTTAGATCTGCAAGTCTTTATCCTGGAATTGTTACTGCACTAATGGTTATTGTCACCTTAGGAATTGGAATCTTTATTTTGCCTCAATTAGCAAAAATTTATGAAAATATTGGAGTAGAACTACCAACTATTACAAAAATAATGATAGCTATTGGTAATTTTATGGCTGAGTATGGATTCATTTTGGGCCCTGTAATAATGATTGCACTAATTGGCATAATATTTTTGCTATTTGTTTATAAGGGTACAAAATTTTTAGGTCAGCTAATTTTATTAAGAACTCCAGTTATTGGTAGATTATTAAAAGAAGTTGAAATCTCAAGATTAGGTTTTCTTTTAGGAACTTTATTAGAAGCAGGAATACCTTTAAATGAAGGACTTAAATTACTTCAAGAGTCAACAAGTCTTAACAATTATGAAAAACTTTATAAACAATGGGTAGATAGTATTGAGTCAGGCTATAGTTTTCAAGAGACTTTTCAAAAAGTAAAATTAACTCAAAAATTAATTCCAATTTATCCAAGACAGGCAATTATTACTGGAGAAAAAACAACAAGCCTTGGTAAATCATTACTAAATATTGGGAAAGTATATAAGAAGAAAAATGAAAATACTGCTAAAGATTTATCTGTATTACTAGAGCCTGTACTATTGATTTTAGTATGGCTTGGAGTTTCAGCAATTGCATTTGCTGTAATTCTTCCAATTTATAGTTTAGTAGGAAATATAAATGAACTTTCAGATCCTCAACAGAGTCAAACAAAAGCACCAACCTCTGAAAATGTGAGTAACTTTAATGCCATTAGAGATAGTGAAGTAGCAGATAATTCAACAGGTGAACTAAAAATAATATCAACTTCAGCTGATGTTTTTGATGCAATTAATGGATCAGTTGTTAATGTTGTAAATAATGGAGATATTTATAACTACATTGATACTCAAAGTGGATGGTATTTAATAGAAATAAGTAATAAGCAACCTGTATGGATTCAAGCAGACAACGTAGAGATTCTCTAAAAGCTACTAGTAAGGCTTTTACATTAATCGAACTACTATTATCAGTATCTTTAGTTTCAATGTTAATGGTAATTTCTGTACCTTTTTATCAGAGCTTTCAACAATCTAATGAACTGTCTGCAGCACAAGATATTTCTGAAAGAGTTTTAAGGACGGCTAAAACTTATGCAAGAGAATCTAATAATGAATCTGATTGGGGAGTATATTTTATCAATGGTGAAGCAATTCTATTTAAAGGTACAACTTATGCAACAAGAGATACTAGTTTTGACATAAGCTATGGTATTTCTAGCAGAGTAGTATTTAGCGGTATAACAGAAGTTTCTTTTACATATCCAGATGGAGCACCTAGTTCTACAGGAATATTGACTTTAAGTGTAAGTGGAAAATCAGAATCAATAACTATAAATGATAAAAGCATATTATAAAAAAAGAAAAGCGTTTTCTTCGTTAGAAGTTATATTAGCCATAGGCTTATTTAGCTTTTTAATTTTGGCTTTATCGGGTGGATTGGCTTTTAGTGTACAAGGGAATGCAGATGCAAGCCAAAAAGTTAAAGCTGCCTATTTAGCACAAGAAGGAATTGAAGCTGCAAAAACAATAAGAGGAAATGATTTTGCTAACTTAGCAGATGGAACTTATGGAATCTCTTCAGCGGGAAATGCATGGACATTCTCAGGAACAGATAATGTAATTGATGAATATACAAGAACAATTACAGTTTCAACAATTGATTCATTAACAAAACAAATAGATTCAACAGTAACATGGAATTCTTTAACTGGTGTTCCTAATACAATTACATATTCAACTTATTTAACAGACTGGCAATATGAATATATCGGACCTCCTGTTAGTGGTGAGTGGTCTTTACCTTTAGTTGCTAATTCAGTAGACATTACAGGAAATCAGAATGCTAGAGATATATTTATGGTTGGATCAATTGCATATATTGTTAGAAGTGCAGGAACAAGTTTTGTTATTTACGATTTATCAGATGTGAATAATCCAGTTTTACTTGGAAGCTCAACTGCCGGAGTTGGTTCTTTAGCTAAAATTTATGTTCAAGGAAATTATGCATATATTGTGTCTGATGATAATTCTCAAGAATTACAAGTGTTTAATGTATCTAATACCACATCTCCAAGTAAAATTGCTAGTTTAAATCTACCACAAAATAATAATGCTGATTCTCTTATAGGTGAGGGTAATTATTTGTATATTGTAAGAAATGGCGGAAGCAATGACTTTTCAATTGTAGACATAACCAATCCGCTTGCTCCAGTTGAAACTGGCAATACAAACATCGCTAACGGTAGAGATGTAAAGATAAGTGGAAACTACGCATATGTTACATCCGATTCTAACAGTCAAGAATTGCAGGTTATAGATATATCAAATAAATCTAATCCACAAGGTGTTGCATCATATAATTTGAGTGGAAATGCTAATGGCGATTCTATTTTAGTTTATGGGAATAGAGCAATTATCGGTACTGATGATGGAAAAATTCATATTTTAAATATTTCAGTTCCGCTAGTACCCACTCTGATTTCATCTACTGCTATTGGAACAGCAGATATAAGTGATATGGAGCTTGGATATAGCAATACCTATTTATTTACAGTAGGGCAAAGTGCTGCATCTGAGTTTATTATTGCAGATATTACAAATGAATTAGCTCCAGCTATTTTAGGAACAGCAGATACAACAGGATTTTTAAATGGATTATCATATAGTTCTACAGTTGATAAAGCTTTTGTTGTAGGAGATATAGATAATCAAGAAATAATAATTTATGAACCAACAGTTTTATAAAAATAAAAAAGCATTCACCTTGATTGAGACTTTACTATACATAAGTCTAACAAGCATTATTCTTATTTCGATTAGTGCATTTATGGGGGCACTAATAAGTACAAATCAAAGAAATAAGGCAATCTCTGAAGTTGACCAACAGGCAACTCAAATTTTACAGGTCATTACTGAAAGTATAAAAAGTGCTAATGGTATAAATACACCTGTTCAAGCAGGTAGTGGAAGCTCGCTTAGTCTATCTATGGCCAACTCTGCAGTTAATCCAATAGTGATAAGTTTGAGTAATAACATCTTACAAATCCAAGAAGGTTCAGTTAGTACAATTAATCTCAGCTCAACAAGTGTTATTGTAAATAATATTACTTTCTACAACATGTCTACTGATGCGAGTAATTTGGCTATAAGATTTGAATTTACAATGTCTTACAATAATACAAGTGGAAGAAAAGATTCAGATTTAACAAAAACATATTATGGCGCAGCAACAATTAAATAAAACAAAAAAAGCATATGTAACTTTGGTAAGCGTAATAATACTTGGCTTTGTTGCAATAATGATTATTAGTGCTTCACTACTTATTGGAACAGATTCTTTGGTTACAAGTAAGGTTATTCTTGATGCAAAAGATGCAGAAGGTATTGCTAATGCTTGTGCAGAGTCTGCGCTAAGTACAATAAGAGAGAATACATCTTATGTTGGTTCACAAAATATTTTAATAGGTGAAGGTGAGTGTAGTTATGTCGTAACAGATATTGATGCTAATACTCCACCAAATAAACAAATTCAGATTACATCGACTGTATCCAATATTATAAAAAAACAAGAAGTTCAAACAAGCCAAATTAATCCAACAATACAAATTGCCTCTTGGAATCAAGATGCAACCTTTTGACATTGTATTTTTTATTTTCGATAATAGTATATTTAAACAATACATATGAGACTAGACTTAATTTTGTTTTTGGTAGCTACGATTATTGGTGTAGTATTATTTTTAACTTACAGAACAAAAAGTAAACCAGGATTAACGCCAATTGAAGTTGTTTTAACTTCTGGGTTAATAATAAGTTTAACTTCAGCTGTATTTGTAAGTGTCTCATTAAATTTAAATTTTGCTGAAACGCGTAACGCTCAAAGAAGTAATGATGTCTTTCAAATTGCAAATGCAGTAAATCTATATGATTTAGATAATTTTAGTCAAGATGAAACCATAAAGACAATTCCCACATGTCCAACAATAAAAGAAATTGGAATACTTGAAGGTAATATTAATTTGTTATCTATACTAAATCAAAAATATATATTATCTTTCCCAGTTGACCCATCAGAAGGCACAACAGCAGCAACCGGTTATTTTATTTGTCAAGACAATGATAGATTTAAAGTAAGTGCACCACATGCAGAAGGCGGAAGGGTAATACAAATGGTGATATAATTAGGGATTGTTAGAAAAAATTTTTATGTCATTTCAAGCTTACTTGGATAATATTGAAGAAAAAACAGGAAAAACTCCTAATGAATTTATCTCAATGGCTAAATCCAAAGGATTTAGTAAAGATACTAAAGCAGGTGAAATTCTTGCATGGTTAAAAGAAGATTTTGACTTAGGAAGAGGACACGGAATGGCTATTGTACACATTATAAAAAATGGTGATGAAATTGGAGACAAACATGTGGGAAGTACAGGTTCGCACAGAGATGAAAGTAGTAAACTAAATTTAGAAGGAAAAAAGAAAGGGTAGTTTAAAACTACCCTTACTAGATTTATTTTTTCTCTTTTGGTGGAAGAGCAGCTGCAACATCGGCTGCCATATTCACAATCTTAGCTAAATCTTCATCTGAAGCATAAGCTGCAGGTTCTGCAACAACCATTCCATTCATTTTCTTCTCACCCAACATTCTTGGCTGCATGTTTGGCATAGCCAGTGCTTCTTCATATTTCTCTGTTCCTACTCTTAAAATTAGACCTGTTTTATCGCTAATGCTGCAACACATGTTTCCGTTGATTGCGAATGTTAAACCTCCAAAAAGATTTTTCTCTTCAACTCCTGATCTAGAGCTTAAAACTGATCTAATTCGACCAACTAAATCTTCATTATATGCCATAAATATTTTTTAATAAGTATTACCCCATTGTGGCAAAGATAGGGAGTGAGTGCAAATCAGAAAGACATTACCCTTCTATGTATTTATTTAAAAAATCTGGTACTTTTTTCCAGTATGGGTGGTAATTTTCAAAGCCTGCACCAGGTGCCTCATTACTTACTGTTATATTTTCACAAAATAAATTTAAATTATTAATAAGAAATTCTACCAAGTTTTTATTTT
>JAGQLJ010000060.1 GCA_020429495.1 Candidatus Dojkabacteria bacterium | reverse complement strand
CTTCTTTACAACTTATCCACGTGGATATATATTATTAAAATCAAAGATTAGAAATAGAAAATTAAAAATTTTTATTTTGTATTTGAATTTTTGATTTTTACCTTTTTATTTTTAATTTTTCTTTTTGTGAAGATTAAAGATCCTAACGAACTTTGGAAAACTGCTTTAGCTCAAATTGAGGTAAAGATTGATTCTCCTGCACAATTTAAATCTTTTTTTACTGATACAGAACTTATTCAAGTTGATGGAAGAAAAGCAATTATAGGAGTTCCTAATAGCTATACTTCTGAATGGCTAAAAGCTAAACACGAAAGATTAATTCAAGAAACACTGTCTTATGTATATGGTGAATCACTTTCACCTGTATTTAGAGTTGCTGTTAGTGCACAAAGAAAAGATAAACAATCTGAAATTATTGAAGAACCCCCTCTACTTGGAACAGAAAATGGAATAATGGGCTCAGTTATTAAAGCTATTGAAGATTCTGGATTAAACACAAAATACTCTCTTTCTAACTTTATTGTAGGTAATGCAAATAGAATTGCTCATGCGGCAGCAATTGCAGCAATTGAAAATCCAGGAACAATCTATAATCCAATTTTTATTCATGGTAAAACAGGTGTTGGAAAAACTCATTTAGCTCAAGCAATTGGAATTGGAATGCTAGAGAGAAATATATCTAGAAAAATAATCTATACACCATCTGAAAATTTTTTGAACGATATGGTTAGAGGAATCAAAACTGGGCAAATGGATAAATTTAGAAAAAAGTATAGAGCCATGGATCTTTTGATTATTGATGACATGCAGCTAATTTCAAAATGGGTTCAAACACAAGATGAATTTTTTAATACCTTTAATGAACTTTACAATGCTGGTAAACAAATAGTAATTATTGCAGACAGAAAGCCAGATGATATAAAGAACTTAGAAAGTAGATTAAAATCTAGACTTCAGGGGGGAATGGTTGCAGACGTAGGACAACCAGATTTTGAAATGCGTTTAGCAATTGTTGAAAAGAAGGCACAAAGTTTAGGAATTGAACTTAATCCAAGAATTTTAGAATTTATTGCACGTTCAGTTACGGATAATGTTCGAGAGCTTGAAGGTGCACTTCAAAAAGTTTCACTATTTAATCAAATGAAACCAAATGGTGATCTAACTTTAGAAGAAGTAGCTCATATGCTTGGCAAAGATGCAAAAAGTAGACGAGAACAGGTCAAGGTACCAAAAGTTTTGAGAGAGGTCTCTAAAGCTTTCTCAGTGACCGTGAAGGACATGAAAGGTCCAAGAAGAACAAAAGATGTAGCACTCGCAAGACAAGTTGCAATGTATATTCTAAGAGAAGAATTCAACTATAAGCTAGAACAAGTAGCTGGTTTTATGAATAGAAAAGACCATACAACTGTTTTGCATGCTCTAGATAAAATTAAGAGTAAGATGATGTTGCAAGATGAATTTAATTTGCAGGTTTCTAAAATAATAACCTCAATCAACGATAGTGCTATTGTGACTGAGGATATTGATTAAGCCTCTAATTTACTTAGCCTGCTTTTTATCATAATCTGCTTCTGAAACTGTGAATCACTTAATATTCTTTTCTTTTCGTTTTCTAGCTCAACTCCAACAATACCAATAGTCCTTAATATACTGAAGGGAAGGACATATCCAACCCTAGTTGTTAATCTTCTTTTTAAATCCCTTAGGTTGTCTATATCATTTTGTACTTCTAACAACTGATCTTCTCTATTTTCTGGAAATTGCATATCTATTCTTTGAGACATTACTTTAAGACATTGTCTTACTATTGCAATCCCATTACTTAAATTGTCTTTAGTCAGACTATCCTTTATATATTCTTTTTCTGATGCCATCAAATCATCATCTACTTCTAACTGATTAAGAAGACTCATCATTCTTTCATGCGAGTTAAACAATGTTTCTAATGTATGTTCGACTGTACCCAAAATCTTTTTTGGAGTCGGAATATTATATTTAATCTCATTTTCTTTTAAAACTATATCTTCCTCTATACCTTCACGATCAATTGCAGGAAATTCCATAGTTGCGTCTTCATCAAATGATTCAAAAGCTCCTAATGCCATATTTTTAAATTAATTAGCTACATAATAGCCATGTTGTCTAACTTCGTCAACAATTGATATATTAATTTTAATATTGTGGATAAATAGAAAATAATACTGCAATAATATACTATAGCAACAACATTTTATTCACACTACTTTGTGGAAAAGTCCATGTACAAATAAGATACTCGTTTTTATAGCCTGCTCTGCTTGCTATTCAACTCTATTTTCTAGTGAGAAATTGCTAGAAGTTAAACTAGATAAGATTTTCTGAATATGAATATATTTCAAAATAAGGTTATTCACATACTGATATCTTTATATGTAAAAACAATTACCGAGCTGATTAAGATATTCATCCCAAAACAATTCACATAGAATTTATTTCAAATAGTATGAATATAGTAAGATTAACGGAAAGATTAGAAAAGTTATTCACCCAACATGTCCACAGCTATAAATTTTGTAACTTCCTGTTATAATAAATAAATTTAAAAACTTATACACATATCAACACGCCCTATTACTATATACTTCTAAATAAAATAATTAATAGTTATGAAGTTAACTTTAAATCATAAAAAACTAGCACAAGCTCTATCATATACATCTAAATCAGTTAGTCAAAAACCCAATATACCAATACTTTCAAATGTAAAATTAGAGAGCTCAGAAGACTCTTTAAAACTATTAGCTACAAACTTAGATATGGGGATAAAGATGTGGATACCTTGTAGTATTGAAGAGTCAGGAAGTACAACAGTAAACGCTAAATACATTTCTGATTATGTTTCAGTAACTAATTCAAGTAGCGAAGATATTACAATTGAACAAAAAGATAATAATCTAAAATTAAGTACTGATTTATCAAAAGCATCTTTTACAACAATTCCTTCAGAAGAATTTCCTGCTTTACCAACTCTTGGAGTAAAGCCAATGTTTGAAATAAATGCACATGAATTTGTTAAATCAATGGAAAAAACAATTTTTGCTTGCTCAACAGATTTAAGTGCTGGTCGAATTCAGCAATCAGGTGTTTTATTTGAACTAAATCTAGTCAATAGCGAGATTGATTTTATTGGACTTGATGGGTTTAGACTATCAAAGAGAAAATGCAGTGTATCAAATATAGATAAAGATTTAACAAAAGAAGAAATAATTGTTCCTGCAAGATACTTACAGGAATTATCAAGAATACTTTCAGACTTTCCTGAAGTAGAAAAGCTAGAAGTATATTTAAGCGAAAGTGGTTCTCAGATAATTTTCAAAATTGATCAAATTGAATTTAGTATAAGACTATTAGAAGGTCCATATCCAGACTATAAAAGAATTATGCCTGATGACCATTCATTTGAATTTGAAGTGGATAAAAAAGAATTAGAATCAGCAATAAAAATTACAAACACATTCGCAAGGGGCAATCTTGGAAACAAAACACTTTTTGATTTTGATATTGAAAATAATTCTATAAAACTACAATCTGCTGTTGCAGAAGTTGGTGAAGGAGAAACAAATATTGAAGTAAGTAACGCATCAGGTGAATCTGATTTAAAAACTGCTTACACCTTAAGATACCTTCAAGATATTGTAAATCATATTGAAGGAGAACGAATTATATTTGAAACAAAAGGTCCACTTGCTGCATCAGTATTTAAAGATAGTGAAGATGAAAATTTTGTTCATCTTGTTATGCCAATGAGGCGAGAATAAGCTAACTAGCCAATATCTGCTAAAACTTGTACAATCATTTATATGAATGATTTGGTAATCCACAAGCATTTTCTACAATCAAAATTATGGAGAGAAGTTAAAGAAAATTTAGGAAATAAAACTTTTGATTTTCAGAATGGTTGGTTTCAAACAACAAAACTGCCAGTATTAAATAAATTTGTTGGGTATGCACCAAGAATTGATATTGATAACACTAATTTTGATACATTAGTTCAAGTAGCAAAAGAAACTAACTGTATATTTGTTAAAGTTGATCCAAATAATTATCACTCAGATTTTAGAGCTATTTCTCATAAATACAATATAAAGAAATCTAAACCAGTCCATTTGCAAAAAGATATATTAGTTGATTTAACATTAGGGGAAGAAGAACTTTGGAATAGAATAAAAAGCAAAGTTAAGAATAAAATTAATAAGCCCAGAAATGATGGTTGCCAAACATCTTTTGGTGCAACTGAAGAAAACTTTAAAGAATTCTTAAGTTTATATAGCGAAACTTCAGAGTCAAAACATTTTTCAGGAAGAGGTTCGAACTACTTAACAACTGTTTGGAATACCTTAGGAGAGTTTGAAAAAGACGATAATGAAACTTACAGAATGATTGTTACAACAAAATTAAATAATAGAACTTTAGTTTCTAGCTTTATATTTTTGTATGAAGGGGTTTTATATTACACCTATACTGGTTCTTCATTTGCTGCTGAAGATAGAAAAATTGGAGCATCATATTTGCATGTTTGGAATATTTTTAAATGGGGGTCTGAAAATGGGCTAAAGATTTTTGATTTCTGGGGAGTAGAAGACGATATGACTTCAGGTTTTAGCTATTTCAAAACAACTTTTGAAGGGGAGCTTATTGAATACGCAAACACTTTTGATATTGTAATAAATCCACTAATGTATAATGTTTTTAATTTAGTAAATAAATTTAGATAATGCACTTCGTCAAGCTCAGGATGACAAGAGAAGTCATTGTGAGATTAACGAACCATACATAATAATGAATATAGATATAATTCCTTTTGAAGCTGATAAGCAAAATATTTGGGATGATATTCAAAAGAGATCTTCAAACAGATCTTTCTTAACTTGTAGTCCGAGAATAGAATTTCAAAAAACACATGGGAAAGAAACTGCTCAATTCTTTATCAAAGATGATGAAAGCTTTATTGGAATTTTATTTTTAGAGATAGCCAGAAGGAAATTGTCAAAGTATGCTTATGCACCACATGGGCCTGTGCTTTTAGATAACTACTCTACTTCTCCAGAAGTTTACATGGAACTTTCAAAATTTGGTAAGAAATTTATAAAAGAAAATAATTTAAATTTTTTTAGAATTGATCCAATTTTAGATGAGCAATATCAGTCATTTTTGAAACAAAGCGGGTGGTCAAAATCTATTGTTTTAGGTCAAGCAAGACATCAATGGTTTATGGATATTTCAGAAGATGAAGAAGCAATACTAAAGAACTTAAAGAAAGATACAAGATACTATATTAATCGTGGAAAAAATAAAGGGATTAAAATCGTTAGAGCTACTGAAGAAAGAACAGTGAATGATTTTATTGAGCTTATGCATCAAACAAAAGAAAGACAAAATTTTGCAAATTTTGATGATAGTTACTACAAAGATCAGTGGACTGATCTACAGCCAAAAGGAATTGCAGAAATATTTGTTGCCTATTTAAACGAAAAACCATTAGCTGGAGCTTTAATGAATTATTATGATAAAACTTCTTACTATTCGCATGCAGGTTCAACATCAGATCAAGAACTTGCAAAACTTGCAGCTCCATACTATTTACATTGGGAGATGATAAGATATGCTAAGTGTATTGGTTGTGAGGTTTACGATTTTTGGGGAGTTATTCCAAAAGGAATTAAACATGATTGGAGAGGATTAAGTGACTTTAAAATGAAATTTGACGGAACATTAAGGACTTTGGTTGGAGTACACGAAGTGTCATCAGGTTCAGTTATGGCTTTAATTCAAAAGCTCTATGATTGGAAAAGTTATCATAAATTAAAAAATTAAAATTATTATGGCTATTTTTAGAAAATCAATATTCACAGCAGCATCTCCAAACACTCAGTTTGATGATGTTTTAATTACTCTAATCACATTATTTTCTCCATGGAGTTGGCAAAATGAATATTATAATAATAAATTTAAGCTGCAGTTTTCAGAATATATAAAAGTACCATATGTAAATTTAATTGATTCAGGAAGATCAGCACTTCAAATTGCACTCAAGACATTGAATATTAAGCAAGGTGATGAAGTAATTGTGCCAAGTTTTACTTGTGTTGTTGTTGCTAATGCCGTTTCTTATTCTGGAGCAATGCCTATTTATTTAGATACAAATCAAGCGGATTTTAATGCAAATTATGAAAGATTAGCAGAAAAATTAACTGAAAAGACAAAAGCAGTTGTTGTTCAACATACATTTGGAAAAAAAGTCGATGTAGATATGGTTAAAGGAATTTTAAATAGTGCTAATAGAGCAGATATTTTAATAATTGAAGATTTTGCTCACTCAATAAAAGAAGATATTGGACTAAAAGGTGATATAGGTTTTACAACCTTTGGAATTGAAAAAGTTATGTCTACCGTTAGGGGCGGAGCTATTTTTACTCATAAGCAAGAAATTTATGATGCACTAACACATACAATTTATGAATTACCTAAGTTTCCAACTTGGCAGCTAATAAAGTCACTCCTAAATCCAATTTTTTGGTATGTTGCTATTCCACTTCATTCAGTTGGAATTGGTAGATTTACAATTGGAGCATTTATTAGATCCATTTGGAGAAAAATGGGATTTTTAGGAATAATGGTTGAAGATGAAGAAAACAGAGCACAAAAACCAGATTGGTTTCCAGCTCAAATGGCTCCTGCTCTTTCTAGATTAGGTATTGTTCAGTTAAGAAAATTAAAAAAATATAATACTCATAGACTAATTATTTCAAAAATCTATCATTTGTATTTAAAGGAGTTATCAGATTCTGAAGCAATTGACGAAAATAGAGTTTATTTAAGATATCCAATTTTATTAAAAGATAAAGAACAATTTATAAAAGTTTGGAATTTATCTAGAAAGCTTAGAGTTACACTTGGCAACTGGTTTGAAAAACCACTTTATGGTTCTACTGTTGATGATCAAACTTATCAAGTGCTTTGCTATGTACCGTCCTTAACTCCTGAGACTTTAAATAAAGCAGGTCTAACACTTAACTTACCAACGAGTGTAAATATGTCTAAAGAAAGAGCCAGGGAGCTTGCAGAAGAAATTAAAAGTGTTATTGTGTAACACCAACTACGTAGGTTACATTATTAATTTTTCTTAGTATAAGTGTAAACTTTGTTTTACCGCTTCCCAAAATAATCAGATTATCCTTTTGTATTGCCATAGGTGTTGTTATCAAAGGTTTAGAGTCTTTCCCTTTCTCTTTTTTACTTAGAGCATACACAAAACCATCTCCAACCGAAAGTGTCTCTAAAGTGTAGTTCACTGTTGAATCCTCACAAGTATATGTACGCTTCTCTTGGTTAATAAATTCATCTGTCAATTCTAGTTCCGAAGTATATTTCTTAATTAATTTTGTAGCGATCATTTTTCTAGGATCTTTTTTAGTCATATCACTAAATATTGGACGTGCTTGCATTTTATAGCTTACATATATATTTGCTCTTACTCTATCTGCTACACTTTCCATTGCCATGTCTGAGGTTTTAGTTGTTGTTGAATTTTTAGTATCGAAGTCATAATTTATTTCAATATAATCAGTGATTCCAATTGTGTGACCATCTAAATAAGGTTCACCATTATCATAGACATATGTAAGTCTTCTTACTAGTTCATTGCTAAAGCCGTGCCTTCTTCTGTAGAAAATCTCATCGCTAAAGAAAGTAACTTCTTTGTTTAAATTATTAATATTTCTA
>JAGQLJ010000002.1 GCA_020429495.1 Candidatus Dojkabacteria bacterium | reverse complement strand
GTTGTACACCTTTTATAATTTATACATTGATCCGGATAAGTACATTTATCTCCTGAATTTTGATCTTGTTGAACAACTAAAGCATTTTTACATTCTTGATATGTTGAATAAGTACCTGTTAAGCTTCCAATACAAATTCCATTTGAAAGATTGTATTTTAAATTTGCACTATGACATTCAGAATAGGTTGCATATTTTCCAGAACCTGGAGTAGTTCCTAGTTCAACATCTGAAATACATCCTCTAGAGGTTGTATAGTTCCATCTTGATGTAGCAGAATAGTTTGCGTCAAAATCATTGCCCGATATTGTCTCATCAAAATTAAATCCATTTTGATCTCCTGGTAGTGTTGTAGATGTTTCTGGCTCTTTGGTTGTTACACAAGAACATAAATTACCTGTCGTGATTGTGCAAACACACTCTCCACCACCAGCTAATCCCACTGGTGTACCTGGAGCTGCTCCAAAGCATCCTTTAGAAGTTGGATATGCGCTACTGCATGCTCCACCTGTTGATCCTCCTGTTGTGTTTGTTCCTTCATGTCCTATACAAGCTTGAGCTAATCTATCTACACATGTGTTATGAACAGGATTATTATCTTCAGGTATTACTGTACCGTCGGGACAAGAATCTTGTGGACAATAACTTACAGATACTGAAACATCCGTATAATTGAATGGATTACTTGTATCACTCACAAAATTTATTGTTTGTTTGTTATCATCTTCCTCAACAACTACATCAATAACTGGTTCGTCAGCTCCGTTTCTCTCAACACTAGGCTCATCTTTTTGTTCAGGTGCATTTGCTGGAACTGTTTTTCGTGTTTGAGTAGTAATGTATTGAATATATCCTTCATCAGACTGTGTATATGCTCCTTGAGTATCTCCAGTTGATTCATTTACATTTTCAGTTCTACTATTTTTAAACAAAGCAGAAATTAACAATAATGAAAAAACTGCTACAAATAATAGTCCAAAAAATATTAATGAAGTTTTTTTATTCATTTGATTATCTGTAAAATTCCAAATTAGTTATGTATTCATCGTAGCCCCACTTATCTAACAATGCCTCAGTTGAGGTTCCATTTGCCACATATACATCTTCAACCATAAATACAATATAGTTTCCAATTGCAGCAACTACTTCACGGTTTAAGTCATAGCTTTGTTCACAATCAAACCCAAAATATTCTATGCTTATTGATTCAAAATCGTTAAGAGGATGAAATACAGTTGAAACACACTGTGTGCTGTCTGCCACATCAGTTCCAAAAGAATAATCTAAAATTCCTATTCTATCTTGATCAATTAAATTATCTATATATTCTGCATTTACTCTTGTAAATAAATCTGATCTGGTTGCATCGATAATAGAATTAGAGCTATATGTATTTACTTTTACAGTAAATGCTTTCCCATTTCCTAAATCATAAAAACATTGAAGAGGTCTATTATCAACAGGTGATATTTTTTCTGAAGATAAACTAAATCCAGATGTGCTTAAATTTGTAAATCTGGAATCGTTTAAATATCCTTCGTGGAATAGAGCATCACAGTCGGTGTTTAAAAATGCTTGTGCAATAGCTGGAAATAATTCTCTTGTAGCTTCTTCACCAAATCCTGTTACAGATACATCGCCATTATTATTGTTAGTATTATTTCCAGAATCAACAACAAGAAGGATTAAAAATCCTAGTATTGCAATGAACGTTACTACTATATACATTATTGGTGTTAATTTTTTATCACTCATTTTTATATTGTTTAGATTTTAATACCTTACTAGCGTACTGTTCTTTTTTATACTCTTGTTCTTCTTCTTTTAATGCTGCAAAGAAATCTTGAATGTTTTCTTTATATCCATTAAAAGCTAGCATAATATTTTTCCTATCTACATATTGCATAAGAATTGCAAATAATGCAAGAGTTGCTGCCATCATAAAGCTTATAAATGCCTTAAACATTGTATTATCTTTAATAAAAAGTGCTGTTTCAGGAATACTTGTAGTTGTGGGGATATAAGGATTATCTGTAGCTGGAGGTTGACCACTAGTTGTTGGCAATGTTTCATCTCCACTTACTACTATTTTATATAGTAATCCAGATTGTGCTTCAAAATCTCCATTTGCATTTTTATACCCATTATCACTAAACCCAAATATATTACCTTCCCCAGGCATTGCTCCTTGAACAACAAAAATTCCAAGGCTTTCTCCAATTTCTATTGTTCCATCTAATTTTATTAAATCTACACATACAGTATTGGATTCAAACAAAGCTCCATTTTCACAAGTTCCAATTTCAGGAGACCAGGTTGGATTTAGTGGTGGAACATACTCTACTACTTTTAATTTATCTTCTAGACCCAAAGAGATTTGTGCTGTTGTAGCATCTGTCATTGTTGGATTAGCTAGAATCTCCACTGCTGTTGTATCTCCTAAATCTAGCTGTGTCTCTCCATCAAGCTGAATTGCTTTTACAGGTGAAACAAAAACACTAGTAATTGCAAAAACAAAAAGCATGATAACTGTTGATTTAGCTATTTTCCTCATTAGATTCTTCTTCTAACACTATATTAAATTCTGCTTTGCTATCGTCAGTTAAATTATTAAATGATTTAATTTTTTCTATTAATTCAGTATACATATTTTCCGAGAAATTATTTTCTAAATCTCCAACATATTGCTCAATTGGTGCCCTAAATCCACTTCCAACAAATGCATATAAATCTTCACCCAATAATTCTAAAGGTACAACAAATTTTTGTCCGTTAAAATCTGGATCTTGTGCAGTATTTTCAGTGATTAATGTATATGTTGGTAAAACTGATCTTGATCTATAGATTTTAAAATCATCATTTCCAAAGATTAAAACATGTTCCCCAACATTAAATTCAAGCTTTGAAAGTGGATGGAAGAATGGCTGGGGTTTAATTGGTGGTAGTTCTTCAATATATTCTTCAATAATCTCTACTAGCTCGTCCATTGTTTGCTCTAAAACGCCTACTCTGTTATCGCCATATTTTATATAGAAGATATTATCTTCAACTTCTACTGGCAACCCAACTAACTCTTCTAACAATGGTAGAAAGAAAAACGCGTAAGAAGCATCACTTTCTTTTTGTTTTAGAATAATTGGCATTTCTGTTGCTTCAAAAATTGAATGCACGGTTAAAGCTTGAATACCCTCTACAGGTTCTTCTGTTTGATAGTTAACAAAATCTCTAAATAGAAATGTAACTATATCTGGTGATGTTGTTGCTAATTTTATTCTGTACATATTATATTAATGAAATTCTAGCTGCTAATGGTGTTAGATCAGATTTAGCCTTAGCCAATCTTGTATTTAAATTATCTTGCATAAACTTTCTTTTTACTTTAACTTTATCTATTCCATATTTTGTCTCATATTTATCTATTCTATCCTTTATCCTATTTACCCTATCTGTTTGATTAGTTTGAAAAGTTAATGCTGCTGCTGGAGCTCCTGGAGGTATGGCTGCACCCGGTGTGCCATACCCTTTCTTAACTTTTAATAAGTCTATTCTATCTAACTCTCTTTCGAGTTGTTTAAGATTTCTCTCTATTCTTACCACTTCAAGTTCTGCCCTTCTACTTTGTGGAAGTAAATATTTTCCAGGTGATCTCCAACCTGCATGTGGAGTTTTGGCTAAAGGCATATCTAGACCCAACTTACCAAATGCGAAGTTTGTTGGCATTCTGATTATTTGCCCAGGACCCCAGTTAGACAGTCCTAATAAAGCTATTGTACCCAGCGTCCATCTTTCTGGATGGATATTAATATCTCGCCCAATTGGATTAACTAATCTTCTTAGCTCTTGCCCTGCTGCAGTATTTTCACCTAAATTTCTTTCAATAAGCCCTTCAAATAATCCTTCATCTGTTCTTCTAAGTCCTGTTACATCTGCAAGAATTCTATCTAAATCATTTATTCTGCCTCCAATAAAGTTTAAACCAGCATCTAACACTGTTTGACTAGTATCAACAAGATCATCAAAAGTCCTTTGAACTAAATCTAAAATTGCACTTTCGTCTCTTTCGCCTGGTATTGCAGCTGCATTTACTGTTACTTCTGTTTTATTATCAATGTTTACATTAATCAATCTTGCACTGCCTGCATTTTGTATTGCAACTTCTTGTGGAGTAATGTATGGAGTAATGTTATCTGCAAGAATATTATTGGTTCCTTTTTCCACACCTTGTCTCCAAGTTTGCATAATTGCAGTTGTTAAAGCTTGTGGATCAGCACTATCTCTAATTTCAATTACCCTATTATAATCTGCAGTAGCAACCGCATCTGCAACATCAAAAGATAAATGCCATCTGTTTTCGGTACTTCCTAAGTAAAATTGAGCATCTCGACCATCTGCTAAAGTAATTCCATACTCAGATAAAAATGCATTAAACTGTTGTTCGTTCTGAACATTTGATAGTTGATTATATACATCTGTTGCAACATACAGTGCTCCTGTATTATTTCCATATGCAAAATTTCTATCTCTTAAACCTTGTACCAATACACTTGGGTCAACTCTGGTGCTAGTTGTTACAACAGGAGTTGAATTTTGTGGATTAACAAACTCACCACCTGTTTCTGATCTTCCTGGCAATTGATCTGTAAATGGACCTTCAACTCTTTCTCCTGCTCCTTCTATTCGGCTAGGGACTGCTGCACCATTAACTTGACCTGGTAATGTTGTTGGTTGTCCTTGACCATTTTGAGCAGCCCCAAGTAAATTACCATTATTTTCTGGAGTAGCTACTGGTGCTCCAGCTGGTGATTCTAGTAAGGTAGCTGCTTCTGGTGTTAAAGGCTGCTCTGGTAATGGATTAAATTCAGAATTATCTCCAATTCGTCTATAAGTTACATCTAGATTGCTTCGATCTAAGATAATTGGTCTATTTGTATCTATTCCAAAATCTCTATGAATAGTATTTATTAAATCATAATTCGGTGCCCCATTTTCTAACTCCAAATTTGTACCATTAAAGCTAATTATATTCCCAGCATTATCAAATTCAATGCTTGCAGCCACTTCATTTTGTGTTGTACCCATCAAGTACGCAATATGATTTGAATTTGGTGCAAGTGTTGTTGGTGCTTCTGAGTTAAGAGAATAAACTAAATCTCCCGGATCAGCAGAACCATCAGCTGGCACTAAATATTGAACAGGACCATTTTGTGAATTTCCTGTAGCAATTGTATGTATATTATTTTCAATTACACTCTGATTTTCTATTAACCTTAGTGTTGAACCAGGTGCATGTCCTGTTGCTTCAAATACTCTTCTAATACCATTTTCAGCAGGTCCAATTCCAACAATTCTACCTGCATTATTTGTTGTAAAGAAATCTATTTGGTCAATGCTTCCTGCCTGAGTTTGTAACGATGTTAAGTTGTTAGGATCTACTCCAAAAGGAAGCTCAAACACATTAGGATCGTTTGTTGGGTTAACTGTGAATACTTCATGAGCGGTAAGATTACCAGTCACAGAATCTCTAATTAATTCTACTGCAGAAGGATTTTCTGTTGCAGATCCAGAGAAATAGAATGTTGTTCCAACTTGATCTGGTGATTGACCATATAAATATTCATGATTATTAAAGACAACTTTATTTACCACAAACTCTCCATTTGGATCTCTTTCTAATCCAATCCTAGTTGAAGATGTAGCACCAACAAAATATTGATTTGCCTCAGTTGGACTTTGAACTGCATATGTATCTCCAAGTTGTACTTCTTGTCCATCTACCGGAATTCGAATATTTTCAGCTTTAAAGGCAATTACATCTCCATTTGCATTATAAACATTTCCAGTTAATTCAGATGCATCTTGATATGTAGCCACTCCTCCAAATATTCTATCGTCAACGTTTGGTACATCGCTTACATGTCTTAGTACTCTGGTTACATCTCCATTTTCTCCATATACTTCAATTCCTATAGGATTAGGAACATTTACAGTATTTCCATTTATATATGCTTCAACTTCAGGTGCAGAATAAAGAGCTCCTGGATTTCCAATTTGTCTAAGTATAGCTGGATTTTCTGGATCCATAACAAGATTAACCTCACCATTATTTAGACCATAACCTATTTGATCGTGACCTAAATAAAGCATTGAGTTACTGCTTCCAACTCCATCAGGTACATTTAATAACGTTCTTTCTCCTGTATTCCAAGGTACTCTTATATTTGGATCAAGTTCTATTCCAGATACTCTAACGTATTCAGGAGAGCCGCTACCTATATTTACAACAACTTGATCTCTATCTACCCCATTAAATAAATCTCCTGCTATTCCAGCATTTTCTGTTAACTGTCTTGATGCACTAGCAACAGGATTACCAAATATATTATTTGGTTGCCTGTTTACCAAATCGTTCATAATTCCTTTTGGAACATTTGGATGCTCTAGTGGAACTAGAACTCCACCAACATTCAAATATCCAATATCACCATTTGGCAAATTTACTGCTTCATTTCCATCTGCTACCAAAGAGGTAATAATTTCCTTTGTTGAATCTAGTAACTCTGTTGCCCCATCTGAATTTTGAGATTCATATACTGCAAGTGGATCTGGAGAGTTTTCTATAGAAACATGTTTTCCAAATAGAATGTTTTTTGTTGCATTAACTAATCCAATGTCTGAAGCAAATGAAATTGCACCTGCCATTGATGCACCTTGAGCAGCAATTGATGCTGATGCTAATCCAAGACCAACTGATCTTTTCCATCTTCCTGCAACCTGACCTTGATCCGCACCTCCTGCACCATAAACTAGTGCATACATTGTTCCAAGTATTGGACCAGCAATATAGTTAGTTGTATATCTAAGCCCCCATGATGTAACCATTTCTGCAGTTCGCTTTTTTGCATCATCTAACAAAACTCCACCTGCTCTGTTTACTAATAAATCGTTTACAATATTGTCAGATGCTTCTCTAAGTGGACCCAGATAAGAAAGGTAACCTGAAATTCCTGACATAAGTGTCATTGGAACAACCATTCTTTTCCAAGCTGATGTTCCAAACTTATCAATCATTTCCCTTCTTTTATTAGCAATTGTTGCTAATGGAGAAATTGTCATACTTGCTAGACGTGTCAGATTATATAGTGACTCTGGTTGTATTCCCATAACACCAAGTGTTGATGCCCCTAATCTTAAACCTAGGGCAATCCCATTTCTTACTGCATTTGTTCTGCTTAATCTGCCCGAAATTCCCCGACCACTTGAAAATGCATTAATTGCAGATCTTCGCCCTTTTCTTGCAATTTCTTCACTCATAGTTAGCCCAGCATTTGCAATTGCATCTGCAAGTTCTTTCTTTTGCGCTACATTCATCCCTCCTCTGACTACAAAATCTTGATCTCTATAAATACCTGTTAGTTCTCTAAAATTTAGCCAAAATCTTTGCCTTCTATTTAGTCTGCTGTCACCTAAAGCTGTATATTCATATCTAGGAGAACCATCAGAATTTGTACCTGCTAATACTCTAGCTTGAGCTATATATCTACCTAATTGTGTATTTTCAACTCTATTTATAAGTCTTTGAGTTTGCAGCATACCTCTAAGTACTCCTCTTGTAGATCTATAGAATAGATTTGCTCTAAAAGCACTATTGTCTTCCCCTCTTATACCTTTTTGAATACTTTCTCTTGATACTTTGTATGCCCTTTTTATAGCTCTATCATTTTCTTTTTTTTCAGCATCTGTTAATTCTGGCCCTCTAAGCTTTTCTCTTAAATTCATTACCAATGTTCTTGAGTTCCTAATATTTTCAAGTGCAACTCTTCCTGTTCCTAAAATACCCACACCTAATCTTGTAAGTGTATTATCTTCAGTTCTTGCATCCCAAGAATCAATTAATTCTTGCCTAATAACATTTAGCTCCTCTCTTCTATTTCTTAATCGCTCTCTTATTCCTTCTCTAGTTCGATCATAAACACTAACAAGAGCTTCCCTTATAGTTGTTAATTGAACATCATCAATATCATCTAAAATATCTTCATCATCAGGAGTATCTAAGTCATCTAAATCATCAGCTGTTACTGTTGGACTATCATCTTTAGTATCAAGATTTGCTACAGGTACAGCAACCGGTCGATCTTGTTCTACTTTATCATCCTCATCTGTATTAGCTTGAGATATTCTATTTATTCTAGACAGATTAGCAGCTCTAGTATTTATTTGCCTTTGAAGCCTTAATCTTTGATTATTATCAATGTTCAAACCTTGTAATTCACGAGCTAAATTATTAATCTCTTCTTCTGTCCCAGCATTATTTATTCTATTACTCCAATCTTTATCATCAATAGTCACATTTTGTATAACATCATCATCCTGTTGTACATTATCATTATTCTGATTTTGTGGTGGAGCACCATTGATTACTGTTGAGCCATCTTGCTGAATAGATATTTGATTAGGCTCTATTTTCTGATTTATATCAGAATCATCATCTGCTTCATACCACTCACCTTCAATAATATCTTCATTATTTGAATTATTTTGAGCTGAGTTATATGTAGGCTGAATGGCTCTATTGTCAGGTATATTATCATTATTAGATTGTGGGTTAAGTTCAGGTCTATTAGCTATCCACTCTCTTTGTTCAGCAGTCAGGTCCATTTTATCAATTTCGTTTGCATCATAAACATCTCCATTAGGATTCTCACGATAATCAACAAGGCTTCTAGTATTACCTTGTACCCTTACTCTTACTTGTGGAATAACCTCACCTGTTCCTCTAGGATCTTGAATATCTTTAAATACATTTCCTTCACTGCTTGTATTATTTTGAGTATCACTCATTTTGCGATGGTTCTAAATCTTTTAAAATATCCTTCTGAAACTCTTCAAGCCTTTGGTCTGCTGGTAAACTCATAATTTCATCCAATCTTTGTTTCATTTCAGTTTGCATTGCCTTTATGTTGTCTGCCAACATACTAACAAGTGTATTTATTTCATCTTGCAATGTTTTTCCAGTTTTTTCTTCATATAAATATTGCATTGCTACTGCAATTTCCTTTTCATCTAATCCTTCTTCTAATCCTTGTAGAGCAAGTTCGTTTGCCTGAGCTTCTGAAATATTTTTTTCAATAAGCATTTGTAAATACTCAGTAATTAAAGGCTGCAAAAGATATAAAAAAACATCTATTTGATCACCCTCAACTCCTGCTTCTTTTAGTGTTTCATGCAATTTAGACCTAATTTCGTCAGTATTCATATTGTTATTAGTTTAATGTAATTCAGCTCATTACTCAACAAAAATGGGTCTTTTAAAACCATAGTATAATTTAAAAATGAAAATAATTCATAATCAAATGCTCCCAATTTTAGGAGAATCTAAAAGAATAACTTTTGAGCAAATTAAAGCAACTAAACCTATTGTTTTTGAAGAAAGTAACTCTCTTAAAGTTTTTATTTCAGAGCTTCACGATCATAACCATGAATCTACACTTGAAAAATGGTTAAGAGAAAGATTTAGAAAGCATGCAGAAGAGCGAGTTAATTTCTTTTCAGATATATATAAATTTGAATTTAATAGAATTGCAATTAAAGATACACGCTCAAGATGGGGAAGTTGTTCTTCAAAATTAAATTTAAACTTTAGTTGGAGATTAATTTTTACACCTTTAAAAAGTATAGATTATGTTTTTGTTCATGAACTGGCACATACAAAGCAAATGAACCATTCAAAAAACTTTTGGGCAATTGTTGAAGAAATTATGCCAGATTACAAAGTGCATAAGAAAATATTGCATGAGCTAGAAAAGGAAATATTTAGTTAAAAATTATTTTTCCTTCCTTGAGGAAGGTGGCGAGCCCAACTTGTTGGGGCAAGACGGAAGGTGTAATTGTTAACAGTAACACCTCCCCCTTAATACCAATAAATTGGCATTAAGTACCCTCCTCAAGGAGGGAATAATGCTAATGTGTAAACGGCAGGTTGACGACCAAACTTCGTAAGTCACTCGTAGTGACATTGACTAGCGGCTAGAGGCCAGTAGCAAGTAGTTATCCGACGCTACCTTCCATACTCATTCTAATGAGTTCATTCATTTCCATTGCATATTCCATTGGTAGCTCTTTTGTTACCGGTTCTAAAAATCCTGCGACTAATAGTCCTCGCGCTTGCTCTTCTGTTAGGCCTTTACTTGTTGAATAGAAGAGCTGTTTCTCTGAAATTTTACTAACACTTGCTTCGTGCTCAATATACGCACTATTTTCTGAAATGTCATTTGTTGGGTAGGTATCTGTTTGGGACTTATTATCTAAAATTAGTGCATCGCAAACAACTTTGCTTTTAGCATTTTTAGCTCCTTTTGGAATTTTAATTAGACCTCTATAAGAAGTTCTTCCACCATTTTTACAAATTGATTTTGTTGTAATTGTGCTGGATGTATTTTTACCAACATGAGTCATCTTTCCACCAGTATCTTGCCATTGGCCTTTATCTGCAACAGAAATTGATAGAACTTCACCACTTGAATTATCACCATTTAAAATTACACTTGGATATTTCATTGTAGATTTAGAACCAATATTACAATCAACCCATTCTATTCTGGCATTTCTAAAAGCTAATCCCCTTTGTGTAACCAAATTGAAAATATTTTGTGACCAGTTTTGAACTGTTGTATATCTAATCTTTGCATTCTCCATTGCAATGAGTTCAATTACTCCTGTATGTAGTGAATTTGAATTATAAATTGGTGCAGAGCAACCTTCTACATAATGAACTTCCGCACCCTCATCTGCAATAATCATAGTTCTTTCAAACTGCCCCATACTTTTAGTTTTTATATAGAAGTATGCCTGAAGAGGAACTTCTACTTTTACTCCCTTTGGAATATACACAAAACTTCCACCACTCCAGCAAGCAGTGTTAAGCGCTGCATATTTATTATCTGAATATGGAATTACTCTTCCAAACCATTTCTTAAAAAGGTCAGGATGCTTTTGTAAACCTTCTTCTGTATTTGTAAAAATAACTCCTTGATCTTCCCACTTCTTTTTTATTCTTCCATACACAACATTTGAATCAAACTGAGTTTCTACTCCTGCTAAAAATTTTCTCTCTGACTCTGGAATTCTTAAATCTTCATAAACCTGTTTCATTTCTACTGGAACTTCATCCCAACTTCTAGCTTTAATTTTTTTATTTGGAATAAAAAAATCTATTTCACTATCTTTAAGACTACTTAAATCTACTCCCCAATCTGGTACTACAGAATTTTTATAATGTTCGAAAGCTTTAAATCTTGTTTCTAACATCCAGTCTGGCTCGTTCTTAGACTTAGATATTTCTTCAACTACTTTTTTACTTAATCCTTTCATTTAAAAATTATAGCAACCTTAATCTAACGCCTAAAATATTCTACTGGCCTTTCGTAGTTTTTTATTGCTGTTTTTATCTTTTGATAAAAGTAAAGTAAAAATTCTTTATTATTTATGATTAAAGTTGATAGGATTGTAAGACTTATTAGCAAAAGTATAATCCATAGGTTCTGGTTAATATAAAATCCACTATTTAATTTAATAGGCTGGTTATCTGCTAAAGACAAATCTTGTTTTTGTAAATTTGGTAAAGCATATTTTATATCTACTTGTTCTTTTGTATTTACTGATAAAACTTGTGGTTGAACTATATTAGATGAACTAGTAATTAATTTTGTCTGTTGAGTATTTGTATTTGTTGTTGGTGTTGAAACAATATTACTTTCTTCTTTAGTTTTTATAGTAGATGTTTGATTAGCTTCTATATTTTCTTCTGAAGTTGTATCTCCAGAATTTTTCCAAATACCAGACTCTAGATAGTAAGACTCTCCCTTTTTAATTTCTGGATAGGTTACTTTATCTAATTCTATTTCCTCATCACAAAGCACCAGTGTTCCACCAGCATTTAATAAATTCTTTTTTAACATTGAATCGCTAATTTGATAGTACGAATTAGCAATTATTATTTCATCAGTAAACTTTGTAACTAAGTCAGAATCACAAGAATCTCTATGTATTGTTATTGTTTTTAGTGGAGAATCTTCTGAAAGGTTGTTATAAATTTTTAACCATTCAACCTCACCAGCATTTGGTGATGGATAGATTTCTGTAAAAATAAGCTCAAAATTATTATCTACTTCTTGTTCATCTAGACTAGTATCATCTAGGTTTGTAATCAGCCAATCTTCCGAAATATGCTCAATTAAAGTGTTATCTGCAATTTCTTTGTTATAGATAAATTCATCTAAAACTTCACCATCATACATCAAATTTATTTCACCAAAATCATTATGCAAGAACAAATCTTGGAACTCTATGATGCAAGCTTCTTCAGATTGTATTATTGGGCAGTAGTTTGATATATCTTCTGATCTTCCCTCTGAATAAATATAAACATCTTCTGTATTTAATGTTGAGCTATCCAAATTAGTAACTTTAATCCACTCTTTTCCTCTATCATCACCTTTAGGGTTG
Organism: Candidatus Dojkabacteria bacterium; assembly: GCA_020429495.1. Lineage (GTDB taxonomy): Bacteria > Patescibacteriota > Dojkabacteria > J137 > J137 > JAGQLF01. The sequence continues at coordinate 27,141 of JAGQLJ010000002.1, read as the reverse complement.
ATCATCATTTCTTTAATTATTAGATTAGGTGACACTTGCTGCGCTTTAGCGGGAATAATAAAAATTGGTAACAGAAGAAGACATACTATTAAAATAAAAAACTTCCTCATTTGCTATTTTATAAAAAATAAACTAATGGGGAAGTATTTTTCTATTTGTTGATATTACTATTTCTTTTTTCTTAATTCAACTTTGTTTTTATCTGTCATCTCTAGCTCTGCGTATGTATAGTCTTCAGCTCCAAGTTTTTGTAATACTGTTTTACCTACTCTTAATTTATACACTGCTAATCCTGCCATTAATAATAGTGAACCAAAAATTATGTATATTCCAGAATCATCCACAAGACCTGTTGCTGGAATTTGTGCAGGTTGTGGTGCCGGACTGCTTGGCGTTGGCGTTGGGCTAGGTGTTGGTGTAGGTGTTGGTGTTGGCGTTGGTGCATCTTGAACAACTACTATTGCTGGAACATTTACACTTTGATCATCTTGAGCTACCTGGTTATTTGAAGCATCATATAATGTTGCAACATTGTTATAGTCACCTGGGCTAGTTCTAGGTATTGTGACTGTATATGTGAATGTTTGGCTTTGATTTATATTAATATCAACATTAGACCATGTAATTGATCCTCCACTTAAAGTTCCTGAATTACTTATATTAGAAACCATAGCATCTGTAACTTTTGAATCTAAGTCATCAACAACGCTGTAGTCAACAATATTGGTATCACCAATATTTCTTGCTGTAATTGTATAGTTAACAGTAACACTGTCTTCAGAATAAACAATTGTCGAAGCTTTTGAAATTGTTGCTGCAGTTGTTGCATCAACAGGAATTGATTCATCATCATTGTCTTGTTGTACTCCATCAACTGCTACTTCAGCTATATTATCAACACTAGCAGGACCTGCAGGAGAGAATCCAGTTGATCCTATTGTTAAATTATAAGTAAATGTTTTTGTTTCAAATGCAGCAAATGTTAAGCCTGTCCATTCAATTGTTCTTCCTGCTACATTCTCAGTTGTTGCTGCAGGATTTACATTATTTATAGCTGTTACTCCAACTGGTAAATTATCTTTTACACTTGCATTTTGTACAGCAAAATCGTTTGGATTAGAAACTTGCAGAGTATATGAAATATCTGCATTGTTTGTATTAACATCATTTAATAATCCGTCTTTAACAATTTCAAGATTTGTATATGTAATTTCAACAGTTTCAGTTGTTTGAGTAATTACTGCTGATGAGTCTGATTCAAGCACTTGAGCTGTATTTAATAAACTTCCATATGCAGCTCTTGGCACAGTTAGTGTATAAGTCAAAGTTACAGAATCCGATGCAGGAATTGTAATATCATCCCATGTTATTGCATTAGATGCTGAGTCATAAGTTCCAGAATTAGATATATTTGTAGCACCTGTTATTCCACTAGGTAAATTATCTTTTATATCAAATACTCTATCTGCTGTATGAGTGTTTGATACTACAACTGAATAAGAAACTTCTGTTTGTTCTGGTCCAGTTGTACCAGGTGTTCCAGTTTTCTCTATTGTTGGATCAGGGATTGTTGGCGTTACACAATTTGTTTGGCATGTTGATTCTGCATCAAAATACGTTCCTGTTCCATCACAGCTTGTTGACTGTGACACTTGAACTGCATTACATGTACTATTTGCTGAATCGCATGTATAACAAGTTTTTGTTGGTTCATTACATGAATTTGTACATGTTGATATATCAGAATATGTTCCAGATGTTCCATTACAGCTTGTTGATTGTGATACAGTTTCAAATGAACATGTATAAGATGTTGTATTACATTTATAGCAAGTCTTTGTTGGTTCTGAACAACCAGTCTGACACAATGAATTTGATGTATAGTAACCATCTGAACCATTGCATCTAACCTCAGTATTCACTGTAGCTGAGCTACAAGCAAAGGTTGAGGTATTACATTGATAACATGTTTTTGTACAAGAAGCAGTTGTTACAGATAGACCATTTGTATCGCCGATTGGATTTCCTCCACCTGCAGGTTGAATTGATGAAACTCTTACTCTATATTTAGTATTTTCTTGCAGCTCAGGCATTGCATCTCTATTGTTAGGTGATACATTTGGATCTCCACTATAATATGCTTTAAATGATGTTGGAATAGTTGCTGTTCTTGTACCTGAACTTGCTGTATCTCCAGAAATTTTTTGGTTCCAGAAATAATTGTTAGTATTTGAATCTAATAGCCAAACATTTGCATCATCAATATCTACATCTACAAAGTACCCGTCAGGACTTGGAACAATATTCCAAGTTACATTAATTTGTGGTTTTCCATTTACGCACACAGGTTGAAGAATAAGCCCTCCTGGACCACTTACTGGTGGAGGAGTTGGATCTGGTGTTGGCGTTGGATCTGGTGTTGGCGTTGTTGAATTTGCACAATCTGGTGATGAATTTAATATTTCTACTAATTTAGACTTAGTTATTGCTCCATAGTTTCCATCAACAAGCATAAACCCATTATTTGGATATCCTGTTGATGCAAATGAGTCCTTTTGAATATATGCCGCTATACAGCTTCCTGATGCGGGATATGAAGGAACAGTTGGAAATTGATTTCCAGTTGATGGGTCTCCTCCTTTTAGTGGTGCCTCATAAATACATTTTGCAAAGTTATTATCAACAATCAACATTCCAGGTGTTGTATTTGCTAAAAAATTCAATGTAGCACCATTTATAAAAGGAGGTGCATCAGTATCATTTAGTGTTGCTGTTTGTCTTGGAGTAAAGCCTAAGAAGTATTCTCCACTATTATTTCTAAAATGTCCCCAATTTTCTTTCTCTTGAAAATAAGTTCCACCTCCTAGTTGCTGATCATAAAGATATCTAATAGTATTATTTGAAATGTTTGTTGTATATGGGCCAGCAGTTCCTGCTGCATGGTCTCCTACATAAATTGTTTGCCCGCTTGCATTTGTTGAGCCATCTGTATGCTGGGAACTATCTCCCATAATAATAAGATTTGTTCCGTCATACCATTTTTGTTGAATATAACTTTGAATACTTTGATGCGCAGCAGAGTTCTTAGTTGGAGTTGATGTTTGCTCTCCTAAATTTGCATCTGTAATAAAAATAAAATCAAGATTATCAAATTTATTAAAACCATCAGCTGATGTTATTGTTCTTAACTCTTTATTGTTTGCATCAATATTACTTGTTGCAACGTTAAAAGCTGACTGCAATGTAGATAAAGGTAGTGCACTTCGGCTATTATCTAAGTTACTTGCAACTGCATCATGAGCAGCATATAAACCTATTCTACATTTTCCATCACTTCTCACTGTACCTGTATCTGAAACACTAGTATCTGGCTGGCTTATATTATTTTGATAATAGTAATAGCCACCCGCTCCAAGAGATGCAATTAATAAGAGAATCAGTATTATTGTTAATATTTTCTTTTTATCCATTTCACCAGTTTACTCAAAAGCTAGTTTTTTCAAATTTAGATTGATAAGATTCTCTGTCTTTTTGTAGCTTTTCCATCTCTTTTTCAAGCTGAGACTTCTTTTCAGACCTTAAGCCAGAACCCAACATTTCTTGTAATAGCAGAACGCTATTAGAAACTACTTGTAGTTTGTATACTGCAATTCCTGCAAGAACCATTAAAATACCAAATATCGCATAGTCTTTAGGATCATCTCCAATTGCTGTATTTGGTAGAACACATCCATTATTTGTACAAGATGGATTATTTAAACATTGAGTTAGTACACATCTATTTTGACTTTGGTCACACACGTGTCCTGTTGGACATGATATTCCATCTTTTCCTCCACATGGCTGTCCGCAGAATTGTGGAACACATCCATTTTGGCATGACGGTAAATCAGTATATTGACCTGTTGCATCTCCTCTACAAGTATATGTGCTTGTGTCGCATAAGTATCTGGTTTCAGCTGTAGGCTCAATACAGTTTGATTCACAAGATTGCATTGAAGAGTAAGTTCCAGTTGTATCTTGAGTACAAGTATATGTTGTTGTATCGCACTTGTAAGCAGGAGCTATACATTCAGCATCACAAGCTGCAAAGCTTGAATAAGTTCCACTTGCATCTCCTCTACAAGTATATGTTGTTGTATCGCATAAATATTTAACTGCTGGTGGATTACATCCTGCTTCGCAACTTGCTGCATCTGCAAATTCTCCTTCACCTGCTGCAACTTGAGCACATGTATATTGGGCTGTACATGTGTATGAAGGTTGTGCTGCACAAGCTGTTTGACAATCTCCAAGTGATGTATAAGCTCCAGTCGTATCTGCAACACAAGTATTATTTGCTGTATCACATGTATAATTGGTTGTAGCAGTACTACAACTTCCTCCTACAATTTGAAAATCTCCACAAGTTTGATCAGTAACAGAACAAACAGTGTCTACCTGACCACACCCTGCTGCAACATCAAGTCCTGCAGAGAATGAAGCAACCTCAGTTCTATTACCATTACATCTACCATCATTATCTAGCTGATCACAGTGAAAGGCTAAAATTCTGCTACATGTTTCTCCTGTTGGACAAGTTCCACCAGCACCTGGATCACTACATACATTTCCTCCTCCTGCTGAACTTGGGGAACAAACTAAATTACCTGAACATTGATCATTACCTGCATCGCATGCAGCACCAAGAGGAAGTGTTCCATTTGCAACAGATGTGTCTGTAGGTTGATTATTTAAACTTAATCCAACATATATTGTTACTCCTGCTAATAAAACAGTAAGTAATATTAATATGGCTATTGTTATTCGCCTTGCTTGATAACTCATTGTTTCTAAATATAGTCTTTAGAACAATATAGAGGAAATTTACACAAAGATAAAGTATTAGATTAGGAAATTAATAGATTATTCCTTCCTTGAGGAAGGTGGCTCTACTTAGCTTGAGCGAAGTAGAGACGGAAGGTGTTAATTATAAAAGGATTTGTACCTTAAGTTTCAGACCTCACCTTTCTTTTACCTCTAGCAAAATTCATCTTCTCACTGTCTGCCGCTAGGCAGGCTAAGTGGAGAAGAAAAATTAGCTCTTAACTTTTAACTCTTTAGCTTTCTCTAACAGTGTTTCTTTTTTATTTAGCATTGGATCGTCAATAACCATTTCTAGTAATTGATTCAGAATCTCTCCCATTTGTTTTCCTCCTTCAACTCCAATTTCTGTAAGATCATGTCCATTTATATCTAAATCAGTAACTTTTAGAGCCATTTCTTCTGCCCTTACTCTTGCTACTCTTGAGGCAAGTGCATCGATTTCTTTTGGGTTAAATGGTGCTTTGGGATTTGATGTTGCGTCCGCAATTCGTAGTTTAAATAAATCATCTATTGCATCTTCTCCTCCAACGTTCATTATTAATCTTCTGATTGCTCCGTCTGTCCAGCCAAGTGCAGAAGAATCTGTAGAATCTCCACTAATCTCAGACTCTAAATAATGATCTTCTGGTGCTACATTTGCTGCTCCAAGATTTTCTTTTCTCCAATCTCCTGAAGGATAATAGAACATATGCCACCTAACTAATTTTACAGTTCTTTCTATTTCTGCATTAGGGAATTTTAGTCTTTGCATAATTTCTTTTGTTATTTCAGCGCCTTTTTGATCATGTCCATAAAAGTGTGTTCCTTTATCATCTTTACTCATTGTTCTTGGTTTTCCAATATCATGAAAAAGTGCTGCAACTTTAATTGAATCTTCTGCTGCATCACAAGTTTTTAAACTATGTTCAAAAACATCTTCAACATGGTATTCAGGTTGTGTCACATCTATTCCTTCAAGCAGTTCTGGAATAAATAAAGCTAGGATTCCTGCATCTTTCATTAATCTTAATCCAACTGATGGTTTTGGTGATTTCATTAGCAATTTCATTAGCTCATCTCTAAATCTTTCAACTGAAATCTGTTTAGTTATGTGGTTAGTCTGCTTCATTGCTTCAAATGTGGTTGACTCTATTTCAAACTCTAGCTGAGCCGCAAGCCTACAAGCTCTAACTGCTCTTAAGCCATCTTCAGTAAATCTTTCTAATGGATCTCTTACTGCTTTTATAACTTTATTTTCAAGATCTGAAATTCCATTATAAGGATCAACTAAAATTTCTTGTATGTTTACATCACTCTCATCAAAATTCTGCAAATCAAGAGCAATTGCATTTATTGTAAAATCTCTTCTGGCTAAATCTTCTTCAATTGTTTTAGTAAACTCAACTTTAGTTGGCCATCTTCCACCAACATAATCTGCATCTGATCTATATGTTGTTACCTCAACGTCAAATCGTTCTCCTTGTTCATTTTCTGAAACAACGATTATTGTTCCAAATTTTGCACCTGTTGGTACAGTTTTTTGAAATATATTTTGAATATCTTCAGGGTATGCATTAGTTGCAATATCATAGTCTGTTGGGATTTTTCCTAGTAGAACGTCTCTAATACTTCCTCCAACTAAATATGCTTCAAATCCAGCTGCTTGTAAATCTTCTGCAATAGATATTACATAGTCTGGAATAAGTTCAATAAATTTTGGAATTGTTAGATCAATCATGTTTTATATCAATATTGAAGTTATTATATCAGTAAAAAGCTACTAGCTGCGAGCCTCTAGCTACAAGCACAAGAAAGCTAAATAAGTCCGGCGTTCTGCGAGGAGTGAACGTAGTGAATGACGTGGCAGTCCCGTTCAATTATCAACTAAGTTATAATTTAAGATATGCACACTGGTTTTAAAGAAAAAAATAATTTAGGATTCTTTACCGAACTTGAAGAGCTTGGTGTTAAGAATTTTTTTACATATGATAATTCCATATGGGGTCACATGGGAATTTCTAGTGAAGATGCAAACGAAAAATATAAAAAATTATTTGATTTATTAGAAATAAACTTATCTGAAGTTATTTATATTGGCTCATCACATAATAACGAAGTTCAATTTCTTGATGAAAATAATTTACCTATCTATCAAGCATTCAATAGACACGACAAATCTGGGTTTGTAGTAATTAATACTGATGGATTAATCACTAAGCTTACAAACATCCCTCTTATCATTACTCCAGCTGACTGCGCAATTATTTGTATTACTGGAGTTGATAAGAAAGATGGAAAAAGGTTTATTACAAATCTGCACGCTGGTATTTATGGAACAATGTTAAAGATCCATACTATTGCATTAAAATTAATTAGGGATAACTACGAAGCTTCTGATATGAAAGTATTTATTTTCCCTTCAGTATCAAGCAACTACTATAAAAAATCTTTGGACGATAAATTAAGAGGCAGACTAGCAAAAGATCCACATTGGGCTGATTTTACAAATATAGAAAAAGATATGTTTAGCATGGACATAGAAAGAAAGCTTGTTAGTGATTTCAAAAATGAAGGAATTGATGAAGGTAGTATTTTTGTAACGGGGGTAAATACATATGATGAACAAGAAAAAGGAAGGCTCTTTTCTGCAACATATGCAAAAGCTCACGATCTACCTAAAAGAAATTTTGCAGTTGGACTTACTTTAAAGTAATAAATAAATTGAAATTAGTAGTTTAATCATTGACGTAGCGATGCAATCATATTCCTTAATGTTAGCTTAATTTTCTTAGCCAAAATATTTTTTCCACTAAGTTTATTTCTAAAGTCACTAACTGATATAGACATATTTTGTCCCAAAAATTTATCCGAAATATTAGCTAGTTTTGTAATTTGGTCAAAAACTCTTTCAAATGAGCCCGCGGCGGCTTTGTGCAAACCACTATCATATTCCATTTTTATACCATCTATATAATCTATAAGTAAGCGATATCCTACTGGATCTATGAGTATGGCATCTAAATATTTTTTTAATTCTTCTACCTGATCTATTTGACTATGTGTAAATAATGAAATAGCTATATCATCATAGGAATCTATCAATTTATCAAATGGGAACTCATAAATATCAGCAAGATCCTGGAAATTTTCTTCTGGATATTTAGTATAAATCTCTACAATATAATCTATGTATTCTGTGTATCTTGGATAAGCCTTATGTAATTCTGATGTAACTTTCTCTATACTGTCTGGGTCACTAATATCCATACTAAAAAATAGCTCTGTAAATTCGTGTGGGACAACAGATTCAAGATCTGTAGGACTTTTATACCTCAATTGAACTATGTTCTGAAGTTCAGCATCTAAATTCTCATATGCAATATCTTTAGCTACTTGAAGTCTTGTTTTACTCGGCGGTTGAGTTTTTGGAAGTTCGTCAGTTATATCGGTAGGAACTGACCCTCTAATTTTTGTATTTTCCTTGAAATTAAATTCTTTATCAAAAAATTCACTTAGGTATGTCATTGCAGTAATCCTAAATGTTTGCCCATTACCATCTATATATGGATGGATGGTAATACCTAATGAATAAACCACTGACGCAAATCTTAGTAATCTGTCAAAATTATCTGAAATATTGAAGCTTTCTTTCGTGTCGTAAATATATTCATATAGTAAATCTATCTTTTTAACTAACTCTGGAAAGTATTTAGGACCAAGTTCTTCGTGGTCAATAAAGGAAAAATTTCCTGAATATACATTTCTGTCTCTAATTCTTACAACTGGATCACCCTTGATATTTCCATACTTGTCAAATATATATTCTCTTATCTCAGTTACCCTCTCAACAAGGCTTTTATCATCAAATTCCTCTGCAAGTTTTCTATACAGATCCCACTCTGATTGAGCACGTTCTTCTCGAATATTTGCAATATCTGTATCTGTTGATTGAGTAGGCTGCATGTCATCCATTCTGTCGGAATTTTAATTAATATCCTTCATTATAATATCTCTTCAAAGAATTTAGTATGGATGTTAAAATAATCCTGTTCAATACGCCCGGGTGGTGGAATCGGTAGACACTGCGGACTTAAAATCCGTTGCCGTTATAGGCGTGAGGGTTCGAGTCCCTCCTCGGGTATATAAAATGAAAGCAACCTTTAGGTTGTTTTTATTTTGTATATTCGATTATTTGAATGAACCGACGGTTCGACTCTGATTTTCTGCACAAGGTAACGAGTGCATAGAAAATCGAGATCCTTTTTCAATGAAATCACCCTGAGCTTGTGAAGGGTATGATTGAATTGAAATAAGGGACTCCCTCCTCGGGTATTGATTAAGAAAGTGGTCTAAATCTTTTTATGATCTTTTCTTCAAACTCAACATCTTCAAAAAATTCTTCAAATGGCCTTAAAAACTTTATACCTGGATTATCTTCTGATTCATATACTATTCCTACTTTCTCAGTTTCTTCAATAATCACAAGATCTTTAATTTCGTATTTTTTATTAGGATTTTTATAATGAGTCCAATAACTACCCAGCTTAATTTGCTCTGATGCATTTGTGAGCAATATCTGAAGTTCTTCGTAAGATTTTTTCATTTTTTTGCTCTTAATTTATATGCTGGTAATTTTTGATCACCAACACTAATTTTATATGTGTGAAATGTATAGCCATCGTGCTTTGCAGAAATATTATAAGTAACTCCTTTCTGCAATTTTTGTGTACTTGCAAAACGTCCATCATTTCCTGTTAAAGCCAATATATCACGATTACCTCCCTCGTCGTCAAATATAATCTGTGCATTGCTTATTGGTTGGCCTTTTTGATCAACAACTATACCAAACACATATTGCCCCTCTATATCATCAGTAATATTAATTTTTTTTACTGGTACTTGCTGATTGTCATTATTCTCGAGTACTTTCATTTCGTGCATAAGATCATTTATTCTGTGAAGAATATCGGCTTCTCTATCTTTATATTTTTGATCTTTGCCAATTGACTGCATTTCTTGTTTTAATTTTTGTATTTCAGCTGCATATTCCTCTTGGGTTCTTGGCTGTGCAGGAGTTGCTGCAGGTAGATTATTTGCTGGTTCTTGTTGAACTGGTTTTGTAGGTTGTACTTTTGGTTGCTGTCCTTTAAATACGTCTGTCATTAATCTATCTATATTGTTTTGTCGAACAGGTTCGTCAAGTGCATCAGTAGTTTCTTGTTTTGGTAATGGAGTGCTTTTTCTTGGATTGTCTCTTGCGGATAATAATTTGGTTAATGAAATTTCATCCAAATTTACTTTATCACTATTTTTGCTTTTGCTTACTTTTTGATCCTCTTTAATGGTCTTTTTAATTTGCTCATTTAGTACATCTGGAGCTTCTGTTGTTTGTACCCAAACATATCTTGGCGCAATAAACATTGCTTTAAGATAATTTGATAACCACACTCCAAATCTTGGAACTATGGCTAATCCCACACCAATAAGTAAAGATACTCCAATTAGTGGCCATTTAATTATTGCAGGCATTGGAACTATAAAAATAACCAGCGCAACAAGTGCTCCCATTAACAGTTTTAAAAACTGCTTTAAAGTAAAGCTTCCGAATAGTTTAAATTCGGTGTTTAAAATATCTTGTGGGACTGGATGTGGTTCCATTATCAAAGTTTATAGTATTGGGAAGAAAGCTACAAGCTATAGCTCTTTCTTAATATCGTCATAACTAAATCCTCTAGATAATAAACGCCTAGTTATTTTCTGCTTCTTCTTATATACATCTTCCTCTTTAATCTCTTTTTCAAATTTCTTTATAAGCTCTTTTATTTTCTCTATTTGATCATCTTTCTTAACTAATTCTTTTAGTGAAATATCTATAAGATTTTTAGAAATTCCTTTTTTAATTAAATCATTTCTAATTCTTTGCTCTCCGTACTTATTACTAATTAATCTTTGAGAAACAAACCATTTTGCAAATTCTGTATCGTTTACAGTACCTTTAGATTCAAGTTTAGTTAATACAATCTCTACAGATTCTTTTTCAAAATCTTTTTTGTAAACCAAATAGTCATAAAGTTCTTTTTTGCTTCTTGGCCTAATGAATATATATTTTAAAGCTTTTTCTTTTATAAAATTTTCGGAAGAAAGTTTTTCTAACTCTTGTTTTTGATCTTGAGTAATTGTTTTACCTTTATGAAGTTGAAATTCTAAAAGAGTATCTTTAGAAATAGAACACCAGAATTTGTTATCTAAAAATAGATTAACGTTATCTTCGTTTCTCTTTTGCTGAACAATAGAAGTTATTTGCATGAATACAGAATACCATGGTTTAGCTGCTAGCCACGAGCTTCTAGCTTTTAGCTAAATTATGATTCTAGCGGATTGCCCTCTTCATCTGTAGGAAAAGTTGGTTCATTTGTATATCCATTTCGTTCTATATATGTTGGAGTTTTTTTTGCAGCAGCATCAATTAAATCCCTTAAGTTTTGAGTCTCATTTTCTTTTTGAGCAAGTCTTGCTGCAATTCTTTCTGCTCTGTCCTGAGGAATAGCAGTAGTTGTACTACCTGTTTTCTCTTCAACCAACTGGTTCTTATAATCATCTATATGCTTTTGAATTGCACTCTGTACACCACCAAATTTTTTAGCTATATCCGGATCATTGAGACTTTTTTCGTATAATCGTCTTTTAGCATTAAGTTGAACCATAATATCGACTGATCTCAATCCAGTCATTATTGACTCAACAAAATTCACAAAGAGTTCGTTACCATTCTCTGTCATCTTTTATTATTAAACGCGTAGATATTATCATATTATACGCAGAAAACAATAAATATTTGAGATATCTAAAATATGTATGGAGATATTAGTATATAACCAGATATAGTTGCTGAAAGTAAAAGAGAACCAATTGTTAAAACTTTGCTAGCTAAATTAGTATTCTGTTTGCCAAGATAACTTGCTGTATTTTTAAGTCCTGCTGCTTTATCTTCATCAAAATCTCTATATTCATTCCAAAGATCTCCACCAACCGAATAAAGCATTGCTCCAGCAAGTAGAACAAAAGAAAATAAGTCTACTCTCGCTTCATTGTATGTAAAAAAGTACAAAACTTGTACACCTGCTAATAAATAGCAATGCGAAAGAACATCTAAAAGTGCATATGCTTTAAATCTTACTACTCCGCCTGAGTATAAAATTCCAATCACAAGATTTGTAAGTGCTATTAAAAATCCATAAAAACCACCAACTAAAAAACTAATTACTACTGAGATTATTATTATACTTATCAATAAGTTAAACCCATCTGCCCTGGTTAACATTCCATTAGAAAAAGGATTTTGAAATCTTCTGAATCCCGGTTTTTGCTCATGTAAACCAAGATTCATTTTTAAATGAGTCAAAATTCCTAAAGCTTCAAACTGATATTTTGCATCATCTTCAGCATCTTCAACATCATTATATATAAATGCGAATGCTAGCATTAAGTAGTTTGCAAAAATTCCAAGCCAAACACCAAAAGAAAAGATGTTTAATCTTGCTGCAATAATCCCTACCGCCATTAATGGCACAAAAAATGTTATTAAATCTAGAATTAATCTAGGATAAATATATTCTTTAAAAAGTCTCATTATTTAATTAAAAGTCACTTGGGAAAGTTTATCTTGAATTGAAATACTTTTCCAGTGATATTGATGATATAATCCCACATTAAAATTAAACTCATGAGCAATTTTGACGAGCCGAAAGACAAAGACCCTAGCGAAGTGAACGTACTTGAATATCCTAGAGAATACTTTGATGTTCAAGTAGCATTTGCAGCAAAAGCAGCCCTTCTTACAGGAATTTCACTTGAAGAATCTTTAAGACAAAATACCGCACTGTTTAGAAGAGTTACTGGAGATAAAAATGTAGACAACTCTAACGCCATCTGGGATAGTGCAATATACTTTGGAGATTTATGTCAAACATTATGGGATGCGTATACCAAAAGACCTGATTCAAATTATGAAGCACATGTAGCAGAATATAGTGAGTTAAATCCTGATACCAGAAAATTTATAACTTGCTCCTATGATATCTGGAAAGTTGTTAATCCTGATGGAAGTTTCGATAAAAGTATAAAAATTCATTTTTTACCAAGTGCAAGAGGAGAAATTGGTCCATTTCAAGAAGATTATCTGGCAGAAAGGGTAAGAAATTTCCAATTAATGTTTGAGCATATTACAAAAAATCACCCAGATGCAAAATGGGTTGAAAGTGTTTCTTGGTTAAATAATACGAGAGGGTACCTTTCTCAATTTCCTAAAAGTTTCGAAGAAAGTTTATTTGATGTTGAAAATCCAGGACTTAGAGGGAATTCTATATGGGGACAATTTGTTGATAGATATGGTTTTGCTAATCAACAAAGAGTTCAAAACTTTCTAGAAAAACTTTATAAAATAAATCGAGATAGCACCTGGGAAGATTTAATGGACTGCTTTCCTAAAAAAGTTAGAAGAGCAAAAGTTGCAATTGAAGACTTCTATAATCATTTTGGCATTGAAGTACAATAAGCTATAGCCATTTATTAATATATGCCTCAATATCAAATTTTCTTTTAAGTCCCTCAAAATTCATGTACCTAATTTTTCCGAATATATCTCGTTCAGTCCATCCATGATCATGAACTCCTGCAATACTCCACATAATTCCTGCATAACCATTTGGATCATAGCCATCAAGCTCGTACTTATCATTTAAAATTATTGCATTTTTAATAGCGATTTCCGGCTCGCTAGACCATTCTAAGACTTTTTTAGCCCAATACATTCTCATATATCCATGCATTTTTCCTGTTTTCATCATCTGGTTTTGAGCTGCATTCCATGCATCGTCATGAGTTCTAAGTTTTTCTAGCTCTTCCAGAGTGTAAACAGAATCTCTTTCATCTTTTCTATGCTTGTCCAAACTTTTTATAGCCCATTCACTTGCTCCATGAATATTGTCATAATCCTTTTTGTAATAGCAAAAATTATCAGATAGTTCTTTCCAAACAAACATCTCGTTTACCAAAGCTTTTGAAAGTTTATGCTCAGTTATTTGATCTGGATTAATATCTTTTTGCTTTGCAATTTCTAAAAGCACTCTGAGACTTGAAATCTGACCAAAGTGTAAGTATGCACTCAAATTTGATTGTCCATCTTTTACAGGTTCATTTCTATCTTCTGGATAATCTTTTAGTTTATTTTTTATAAAATGATTTAAATGCTTTAGAGCTTCATCTTCACCTGATTTTACAATTGGAGTGTAGTCGCTTAATTCTTCTGCCTTTATCTTTTTTATAATTTGATCCCAGCTTGGATTATCAATTTTAAACTTAGATTTAATAGGATTCTTTTTTATTTTGTCTGGTTCAATAAAATATTCTTCCAGCTTTTTAAAAAGCTTTGGCCTTATTGTTCTTGCAGCAGTCTCGTGTTTGTCGCTTGCTTCCCAAACAGGCACAATATTATGTGTATCTACAACATAACAAGGAGTGCTAGATTTATCTGCAAACTCTTTTTTAGTGCTTCTTGGTCCCTTTAATGGTGAAAAGTCAAAGTATATTGCAGCCGGTTTAAATTCTTCTTCCCAGTGTTTGTATGCTTTAACAGCTTTTCCTATTTCAATTACAAATGGTATATCTTTGTCTTTTAAATCTTTCTCTAATTTTTTTAACCCTTCAAACATCCAAATATATTGATTCTTAGCTCTATTCTCAATCTGTGTATAAACATTAAAACAAACAATTAGTGGAAGATTTAAACTTTGTGCGTGATTAAGTGCAGCAGCTAATGCGTGATTATCTTTAACTCGTTGATCACGTGACATAATATAAAGAATACTTTTGCCATCTTTAACCTCTGCTGAGTTTAATTTTTTTATTCTTTTTTTGAGAAAAGTGGACATAATCTAGTGTATCATTCGAAAAGAATTTCAACTAGCATGTGGGGTTTGGGGTGATAGAGTACCGAATAACTGGTAGATTGAGATTAAGCTCGAGAAGGGCATTCTATCACCCCAAGGCTTTTTGCAGTACTTTTGTGCCCACAAAAGTACGAAATAAATACCTATGTGATGATTCTATGGACTGAAGTTTCTAATAAACATTTAAGAATTTAACATAAAGGAAGGTAGCCATCGTTCGTAGGCGGTTAATATTATCTAATAATGTATGGGGGACTGCCACGTCTTTCATCCCGATGAATCGGGATTCATTCCTCGCAGTTTCTGAAAAAAGTCTATCTTAGAAATATCTTTATATTATTCATAAATTATATTTTTAACCTTTAATTTATCATTTTTAATTTTTCAGAAATTTGTATTGTAATACAATGTTATTATTTGAAAGCTTCTATATACTTCATGCATTTATTGTATATAAATGAAAAGCATAAAAACCATAGTAAAGCTTTTTCTCATCTCACTTTTTACACTTTCAACTCTATTTGGTCCTCTTGTTCAGTCAGTAAATGCCTCTATTATTTTAGAGAATTCAGACCTAATTGATCTAACTGCTGAATTTATAGAACCACCTTTATTAGGTAGCACTGGTATTATAGAGCTTAAAGTAAAAAATACTACAGACACACCAGTCTATAATTTAGGTATAGATTTAAATTTAGTAGACGGAGTAAGATTTGATGCAGCAGTAGAGCCAGAAGAAAATGAATTAGTTAAGCCAACTAAGAAAACTAACGATCTAGTTGCTTGGGAGAATATTACAGATTTACAACCTGATGAGGAATTTATTGTATCTGCAAGGCTAAAATTCGAAGGTGAGCCTACTTTTGCAATTGGAGATAATGTTGATTTTAAAATTAATGC
This sequence comes from Candidatus Dojkabacteria bacterium, assembly GCA_020429495.1. Taxonomy (GTDB): domain Bacteria; phylum Patescibacteriota; class Dojkabacteria; order J137; family J137; genus JAGQLF01. Next base: position 11,449 of record JAGQLJ010000002.1, on the reverse strand, counting down.
GAAGGCATCTCACAGTCCAATATTTACATCAGATATTTTTAAAGAAATTGAAGAAACTACAGAAATCAAAGCATACTCTGTTGATACAAATATTAGTAATAACATTTTAGTAGGAGAAGATTCTGTAGATAGAAATATTTCAATAAAGAATAATCCAGAGGTTAATAGTAGCGTAGATGATAAAGTTACAGTATCTGAAACATTAGAAGATGGTGTTGAGTTTGAATGGAACAGAGAGGATTTAATAAATAATATTGATAATCCTGCAGACTTTGAGTTTAATGCAGAAGAGCAAGCAGATGGAAAAACATTTTTACAATGGATTATTGATCAACTAAAAAAGGATAATTTTGAAAATCCAATAAATATCTCTTATAAAATTGGAGTCCCTTACTCTAAATCAAACGATGAGATTATAAATGAAGATGAAAAATTGAATATTGATACTAATGTTAGTGCAGTATACGAAACAGGAGATGATTCAGTCACAATCGATTTATCTAAACAAGATAGTATTAATGCAAAATATATAACTATAAATAAGAGTTCAGATAAATCTATAGTAAATCCTGGAGATCTAATAACTTACAAGATTGTAATCAAGACATCTCAATTCTATAGTTTTGATTCTGTTGTTTTAACAGACATTCTTCCAGATGGTTTGGAATTTATTTCTAGTACAATTGATGCTGCTAATGTAGCCTCAAATGAGGATGGTACAACTACTCTATTTTGGCAAGTTCCTAATATTGGGCTTAGTCAACAGGTTGAGTTGGAATATACTGCATTAGTAAAGCAAAATTACTCAAACGAGTCAGATTTACTTGCTAAAGATAATTTTAGTAACAATATCAAGATTGAAAGTAATTGGAATTCAACTGAAGATGATCGATCTGGAAATTCAACTGAAGCAGACACAGAATCAGTAAGAACAGAAAAAGTAACAACAAAAACAACAGTGCTAAATCCCAAAACAAATGAATGGGTTAGCTCAACTAATACAAATAAAGGATTTCCAGTTAGTTTAAAGATTGAAACAAAAGTACCTACAAAAGTTCCAACTAAAGATTTAGTTCTAAAATTCTTTTATCCCGAATACTTAAACTTAGATTTAGAAGGAGCAAGTGTTCAAATAAATGGTATGACTTCAAAAAATGAACTTACTATAAATACTGATGGAGTTAAGTTTATTCAGCTAAATCTAGGCAATGTAGATAAGAATACAAAAATAACTTTATTAATTAATGGTGAAGTTGAAAATAATTCTGAATTAAAATCTGGTCATGTATTAAGAACACTAACTAGAGTTACATATATAAATAGTATTGGAAGCCAAAGACGAGAGGTGGGACAAGCAACGTTAATTATAAGAAATCCAAAAGCAACAATTGTAATTAATAATAACGATAAATACACAACAAAAGATTTGATTAAAAAGAGTGTAACAGTAGAAACAGCTGATGCTTCTTTAGATAATTATGCACGGTATACATATAAAGATTTAAATACTAATCAATCCAAACAATCTGAATGGAGCAAATGGAATGACTCACTTGGATTAACTCAAGAATTTCCAGACTACTTAATGAATGGTTCAGTTGATGGATTAAAAGAAATTTGTGTAGAGGTTAAAGACCAATTAGGTAATATCTCTCCTCTTTCTTGTGATCAAATTATTCTAGATACTAAAGCGCCAAGTGGAAGTGTTTTAATTAATAATGGTCAATCAAGTACGCAATTAAGTATTGTAGATGCTGTAATTTCTCAAGATTCAAATAATTCTGATAATCCAGTTTATTACTCTTATAGTATAGATGGATTAAATTGGAGTGAATTTAGCGAAATTAATACTGAAAGTATTGAACTAAATTCAATTAATTTAGGAATAACAGAAGGTCTAGCAACAGTTTTTGTAAGATTTAAAGACGAGGCAGGAAATATTTCTAGTACAGTTAAAGATGATATTTTAATTAATGATCCAGATAACACCGGTTCTGGAATTGTGGATTTATATTATGGAATTGAATATATAAATGATGATTACATATCAAATGCAAATATCATCTCTACCTATTCTCTAAATACATTTCCAAATGATTTATATACATATCAAGAAGTAATTTTAGTTTTTGATGCAAAAAATACAGGAACAATACCTTGGTATCCAGAAGGCACAATTGCAAATCCAACAAACCTTTCTTACCATTGGTTTAATGTAGATACAGGAAGCTATTATGTTTGGAATGGAAATAGAGCTCATCTTTCAACAATGGTGCAAAGTAATTCTATTTATAATGACGTAAGGCTTAATGTACTTACACCAGACAAGCCTGGAAAATATATTTTAGAATTAGATGCTGTACATGAAGGTGTAACTTGGTTTGCAACACAGGGAGTTCAAACTTACAAAATTAATTTAGAGATAAAAGATATATTAGCAGATGATGATTTTGGAAATGTTTTAGGAGACTATACTAATAACGATGATTTTGGTTGGGGAGAATATGCACCAGTAGTTTGTACACTTAAATCTGAATCTGATTTATTAATTGCACCAGGTGCTGATACGTTAGTAGTTCATGCAAAAAATTCAGCAGTTTATGCGTTTAACTATAATAACGATTACGCTCAGGTTTTATTTAAACCAAATACAGTTGGTTGGGTAAATATTGAGAATTTAAACTGCGAAAAAGATTTAAGCACTACTCTACCAAACTTATTAACAAATGATACATACAGAGAAAAAGCATTTGTTTGTGATGCAAGAAGAACTGAAATGCGAACGAATCCAAGTTGGGATAGTAATATAATTGAATATTTAAACTTAAATCAAGAAATATATATTCTTGAAGAATTGCCAAGTACTAAAGGAGATGGTTGGTTACAAGTTTTAACGCTTGATGGAAGAAGTGGCTACGTACCTGATTCATTCATATGCATAACTAAAGATGGACAAGTTTATAACTGGATAGACTATGTTGAATTTGTAAGACCCTATGATGATCCAGGAACCGATCCAAATGGAGATTATTATGATATAGACATAACAAGCGATTTTGGTGGAAGAGACGGAACATACCATACAGGAATTGACTATGGACTATATTGTGGGAGTGAGCTATACGCAGCTGCAAGCGGTATTGTTTTATACACATCTACAGATGGAATTGCTATTGGAAACAATAGTACTCCAGAAACTCCTGCTAATTACGTAATTATTGAGCACCAATCTAACCCTGATCCAGAAACTGGAGAGGTATATAAATTTCAAACAAGATATTGGCATTTAGACCAGGTTTATGTTGTTCCAGGTCAAAATGTAGCTCAAGGTCAAGCAATTGGTACAAGTGGAAACACGGGTTACGTTAGGGGAAACGAAGATAGCGAGTATGAGCCAAAAGGTTGTCACCTACACTTTGAAACTCATAGATTAAATTCAGATGGTTCAGCTTATCCAATAGATCCAGAATTACTTTTCCAGTATGGTGAGATTGATAGTCCTGTAATTTTAGGATTAAGTGAGTTAGGGGATTTTGGGTATGGAAACTCAGAAATAAATCCAATAGTATGGAGTAAATTGAAACCTGTTTATAGATTCTGGAGTCCAATATATAATGGACACTTTTATACAATATTTGAAGATGAAAAGAATGACGTAATTAACTATATGTCATCCCACTGGCAATATGAACGTGTAGCATTTTATGCATACGAGCCTATTGAGAGTGAGACACCACCGAAAGGAACATTACCCGTTTATAGATTTTGGAGTGATTCACTTAGCGCACACTTTTATACAATGAGTGAAGGTGAAAAAAATATAGTTCTTGCAGGTAAAAAAGGAGATTGGAAATATGAAAAGGTTGCGTTCTATGCTTATCCAAATCTTGAACCATATACAGCTAATGTCCATCGTTTTTGGAGTAATCCATATGCTAACCACTTCTATACTATTAGTGATAGTGAAAAAGAATACGTACAGCAGAAATGGCCAACTACTTGGACCTACGAGCATATAGCCTTTTATGCTATACCTGATTTCAACTATGCGCGTTATGCCATCACTCAAAAGATCTTAAATGATACCGATCATAGATATTCAAACCCATCGAACTATTGTGGAATTGAAAAATATGAGGTTCATAAAGTAAGTGGTGAATTTATTGGAGATATTTACTTCAGTTCAAAATTAAATGATTTTGTATATATTTTACAAAAGGATTACTACAGAGCTGCATTTTATGATGATTTAGAAGGAACAAGTGAATGTGACCTACTTGGTATACCTACTATGCAATATCCAAATAATGCGGCAAAATCTCCTCAAGGAACAAAAGGTACATACCAAATGTATGAGCGTGGAGGAATTTATCATAATAACAAGTTCAAATCTACTTGGGCAGTTTATGGAAATATCTTTGAACAATATGAAAAGTGGGGAGATGAAAATGGACAAAAAGGCACAAGAAGTAAATGGGGGTTTCCAATTGGTGGTGTTCACTTAGATGAAAATAGTGGTCGATTATGCCAGGATTTTGAAACAAGATGGATATGTGGAGAAAGTATTTGCACAAGTGATCAAATATGGAGTAACGATAGTAAATCTTGTCAGGTACTTAGTTGCAATGAATTTGAAAGAATGGATAATGGTGTATGTATCGATTTAAATCTGATCAATACATACCCTAGTAGCCTTGCAGATACGTCTAGTGCAGATTATTGGAATTTTATAATAAAACAATGCACTTCATATGCTGCTTGGAAGGTTAACGAATTAAAAGGAACTACTAATCCTGGACAAAGTATTGAATACTATTTTTTTAGCAATAGTATGAAAGGACCTAATGGTTTAACTGGTAAATTTGGGAATGCTAATACATGGGACGATAATGCACGGTATATAGGATTTACCGTACAAAGTTTTCCTGAAAAAAATACTGTTGCTGTATTTGAAGGAAGTATATCAAATCCAGTAACGGGAAGTGTATACACAGGACCAGTGGGGCATGTTGCATTTGTAGAATATGTATTTTCAAATGGAGATATTCTTATTAGTGAATATAATGGGTGGCCAAATACGCATGCATTTGGTACAAGAATACTATCTCCGGGTGACTGGAGATGGCCAAGCTCATTTATTAAATTTTAATAACAATCGTATGAAAAATAATTATAAACTAAAGATTAGTCAAACAATTTTTATAGTAATATTTGTTATAGTAGTTATCATTGGTTATTTACTTTGCACAAGTCACAATACAAGACATGAGGCTATTTCATCTACAAGCATAATAAATAAAAACTCCTTAGAATATGTTGGAGGAGAGTGTACTGTCAATTCAGGAACAAAATTTTATAATAATTCCAAAATTAATTTATCACTTACAACTGTAGATAAAAATCAAGTAGACAAAACTGACTATTCTAATAATATTGAAGAATATTTAAAAGATATAAATACTCACTATCCCGTTGATAACTTCAATCTGTTTGCATATTCTTGTGGAGCAGGTATTACAATAGAAATTAAATCAGAAGCAATTCATGCAGATAGTAAGCTTGCTTTAGGAGTATTTGATTTACAATCACCAATTTTTGACTATAGTGATATTCATCCTAGTTTTTCATATATCTCAGTAAATGATTCTGAATATTTTGAAGTTAAAATGTCAATAGATGCAAAAATTATTGATAAAGGTAAATTTAATAGTTGCATAGACCCAAATTCTGCAGATTCATATAAAGAATGTATCAAAACAAGTATTGATACAGCTGTATACGACCAAATGAAGAATAGTTTTTTAGATAAGATCAAATAGAATTTGTATTGCAATACAATGTTTTTAGCTTACAGCGTTGTATTCAACCCACTCTTCTTCTCTTCACCCACTTGTTGCTCTGGAGTTGCAACAGGAGTTGCCTGTGTTGGAGCCATCTCTGCCTGCTGTTCTGTTGGAGCAGGATTTTGTGGAGCAGTTTCTGATACAACAGGACTACTAGCCTCTTTATTCTCTATTTTTTGTAGTTCACTAGCATTCTGAGCTTCTACTTGCTCTGGAGCTGGAGCAGGCACTTCGGCTAGTGCAGGTTGGTTTTGTGGTGTAACTTCTGGCTTAGCTACAACAGGTTTAGGATCTTCAGATGTTTGCTCTTTATTCTTTTGTACATTTGCTCTAATTTCTTCCATCTTTTTATCTTGCTGAGCTTTTCTCTCTGCTTCTTTTTGTTTTAGTATATCTGGCGCTACAGTCTCTCTTTTGATCTCTATTTTTTTACTTAGCTGGTTCATATCAAGCTTTTTAAGTTTAAAGCTGAATGTACTCCCTTTGCCAAATTCACTTTGAATCTCTAGCTTGCTTCCAAACTCTTTTAGTAATCCCATTATTACGTATACCCCAATTCCTGTTCCTCCTGGACGCACAATTTTTCTGTCCCCAATCTTTCCTGCAGAATCCAAATGTGTATTGGCCCTAAAGAATTTCTTACCAATATTCTTTAAGTCTTCTTCGCTAATTCCTTCACCAGTATCTTCTACTTTAAATCTAATAAATCCACCTTCTTCCTCTGTTACTGTTACGTGTACATAGCCTTTATACGTGTACTTTACAGCATTACTTACAAGATTATCCATAATTTGCTGTATTGCAGTTCTATCAACATTAATATATGCATTCGGAACTTCAACTTTAGCAGTTAGCTCTAGACCCTTCTGCTCAGCCTGTTCTTGAAATGCTGTCATTGAATCATCAATAACATCTTGTACTGCAACTTTCTCTAGATTAATCTGAATTCTACTGTTTTCTAACCTTGCAGATTGTAAAATTGTTTCAAGTAGGTCTTTTTCTCTTCTAATGTTCCTTAGAGATATTGTGAAGTATTTATCAAATTTCTTTTCATCAATTGCACCTTTCTTTTGAAGAGAGTCAATCATAACAAGTGCATTACGTGCAGTACCCAAAGGAGTTCTAAGCTCATGTCCAAGAATATCCATCATGTCTCGCTCTTTTCTTAGCTGTTCTCCAAGCTGATCGTTTCTTTGTGCCAGCTCTGCAGTTGCGTCATCAACTTTCTTTTGAAGTGTTGCATTAAATTGCTTCACTTCTTCGAATAAGAATGATCTTGTTAGAGATACAGAAAGCATATCTGCTAATGTTCTTAAAAATCTTACTTCTGTAAGTGAATATGGAACATAACCATCTTTATGTCCAAGAATTAGTAGTGCTATCGTTTCTGCATTCTGATTCTTTATCCCAAGTATAACTGAGATATCTAAATTTTCAATCATGCCTAATATTTCATTTATCACATTCTTAATAGGACTAATATTCCTACTTGCTTCATTAAGATACTCATCTTTTACAAAAGTATCTGTTTCAATTGATTGAAATAGCTCAAATAAATGATTGATCTGATCTTTTTTTAACTCAATTTCTTTTGGACCAAATCTCTCTATCTCTGTACCTTTACTAACAATAATCCACTTTGATAATGGCCTGATAGTCTGCGAGATAGCGGAAATAATTGATTCGATATTAGGAATATACTCAAGTTGAGTATTAATTGAATGATTTAACTGCCTAATAACCTCGTTTGGATTGTAACCTGGATTAATAATACTAGATTCAACTTTTTCCTTAATAAATTCGTTATAGTTATCGTAAATAAGTACAAATAGATAGGCAAAAAATATGCCTATAAATAGAGATTCTGGTGAGTATATTCCATTAAATACAAATATATCTAACGATACAAATATGTAAAACGATATGTATAGAATAAATGCAGAAAGCGTGAAATAAGTGATCTTTCCTAAAATTAATCTAATATCAAATAAGCCGTGTCGGATTAGGGTGTAGGCTGTAACACCAATAAAAATGACAGAACTTAAAGGGCCTATTACTCCAAGTTCAGGATATCCAAGCTGGGGAATCAATAATGCAAATACAATAGCAAGTATGAATGTTGTAAAAAAACTGATTCCAAAAAGGCTAAGCTGCAGCTTTTCTATTCCAATAGATTTTCTATATTTCTTTATTAAGAAGTATATTGCAAGCAATACAAATACACACAAATATATTATAAAGATCCAATACATCTGACCTAGACCAAAATCTACACCTTCTTCTTCGGTAATGTTTATATACGAAATATTATACTTGGTAGGTATAAAGGGTATAAAAAATATAGTACTTAAAAGTGTTAAATATATATACTTATGCTTATAGCCCTGCTGAATAGACGGGAAAAGCATAGCGAAATTGAAAAATAAAGGTCCAATTAATATCGGCCCCAACACAGATAACCGAATTATTATTAGCCCTAAATTGTTGTCTTGAATATTATCTAGTAAAAAGTTTGTAAATACCCAAAAACCTAGTGTGTAAGTAAGTAAAACAAATATTATGCTTACGACTTTTTTACTAGCCAGAAGAACATAAGTAGCAGTAAAAAAACTAACCAGCAAAATTATAATGTATATTACGTTAGCTAAAGTCAATGGTATGATAAAACTAACTAATGTTATAGCAATAGCCTAAAGATTTCTACCTCATCACTTTACTTTTCTAGCGAAGACAAATAACATGCCGTCATATCCTACTTTTTCCTTTTCGCTGCCATGGAGATTATAGTGAAAAATTATTTCAAAATTATGTTTTTTTAGAAATTGAGTTAAATCTTTTAAAGTTATTGCCGCTGCAGGCAATTTTTTTGTACCAACTTGATACCAATAAGCGTTACTTATTGCTGATATTGAGATATATCCATCTACTTTTACAAAATTTATTATGTTAATCATACCTTCTACCCACCTTTTAGTACTTGAAGTTGCTGATTCAACTGTAAAATTTGAGGTCAGCAGATCAACCCCTTTATTCTTTTTGATATAGTTAATAGTAGCTTCATCAAGTCCCAAATTAAAATCAAATACATCACCAAATTTAATAAACTTTAACTTTCTTTTTAATCTCGACCTTAGAGACGTAGTATCAATATTTTTTGAATAGTTTTTTAAGTTAATGTCATTACTGCTTTCCATTATTTTTTTTACTAGATCAATATAACTAAGCCAACTGTATGAGCCTTCAGTTGTATCTCTCCATTTAATCACTTCTGCTCTATTTTCCTCTAAAAAATCAGTATGAATAATACATTTAGCTATAAGAGAGTTAAAAATATGTTGATAGATAGTGGGTCCACCTCCTACATCCAAAACTAGAAAGTTATTCTTATTTTTACCAAGAAGATAAATAACTACCTTTTCTAAAAAGTTTAGTATGGCTATATTTTCAATTTCTTCTTCTCTAAGATTCGTCTCTTCTTTTATGGAGTTAATTTCAATTAGAGAATTACTTTTCGAAAATAAATTATATAAAATTTTAGATGTGTTCAAGTATTCGTTTATATCGAATTTATCAGGATAATATGTGTGAAGATAAGATTGCGCAGAGAAATTATTCTGAAACAAAGCACTCTCAAATTTAGCAATATTTGATATGTACTCTATTAACTTCTTCATCCTATTGCTCTTGCGACGAGATCATGATTTTCCAATACTTAGGATTGAAACTAAGCAATGCAGCGGATCTTTTAACATCTCCAAATAAATCTAAGAGTCTTTGTGCATCGAAAGAAATGACATACACACCAGGGTGTTTTGAAGTCCCATCAGCTAGTTTTACTGAATAAGATTCATCAATAACATTTGATCTATACACATTACTTAAACACTCACCAAAAATCCTAAACTGGTCCTTTAGCCATCCTGGTAGTGGGTTAAGATTTAATATACCTTTTCGAATAGAATATAAATACAAATATTTTTTTGTATCAGCTGTCTCTTTATCATGAATATCGTTACCTAATTTCTGCAGTAGGAAAAATAAATCGAAAATTTGTGCCATTTTATCATTAGCAATACCTGTCTGTGTCCATGTTGCGATTTGTAGGTCTTCTCCTCTACCTAGTGACTTTTGTTGTTGTTTTAGTTCTAAAATTGGAACTGTAATATTTAAAGTAAAGAGTAGCCTATATAAATAATATTGCTGATCTTTAGTATTTAAATTATTAGTGTCTTTATCAGGAAGAGAATTTAATAAATTTCTAATATACGAATCTATTATAGGATCTTCGTGAAATATCTTAGATTCATTAACCTCTTTGGAAGAGAACGCATTCCATAGTCTTGTTGTATTATCGCTTGATTCTAGGATTGGGAAAGCTCTATCTGGACTAAAGAATAACTGAGCAATATATGCAGTAGAGGTATTGTCTAAAGCATGTAGATTTCTTAACAAGTTTGATTCAATTGTAGCAATACTTGCTTCATATTGCTTAGCTAACCATGGATCAGTACCACTACTTAAATATAGGTACTTACGTATATTATCACTTATAATCTGTACTGTTTGCTGATAATTTTCACCACCAAGATGCGCAGATGCGCCAATTATTCTTTTGTCAAGCGTCATCAAAGACATTCTTGATGCAGCACTTCCAGTTGATGTAACATAATCAGATAACCAACCTATAGCTGCTGATGGAGCATCGTACCATTTACCTTTTTTCTGGTATTCTTTTATTAAATCTGGGTTATCTTTTAGTTCATCAACCCAAGTTGAATATCTCCTCATTTCCTCTTCACCAAGCATTGCCATTAATCTTCCAATCTCATCAGAACTCCCATGTTCAAGTATGCTTCCCTTATCAATATTAACCAATTTTGCAGTAGGTGCTAAAGTTAGCGTACCCTTCAGATGGGGCTGAGATAGGTCATAAAGTATTAATGGTTCTTTTGCTTTACCTTTTAGTGAGTACTCGCATAGAATACGATCGACAACTGATTTACTCGCTCTTTCAAGCTTCTCTTCTAAAACCTTTATATTTTCTATAGTAGCATCAAGTTGATCAATCTGCACATTCAGTTCTTGAACCCTTCTTTCATAACTTTCAATTGTATCCTGCCTATCTATTTGTTTATCCATTAATAATTATACCTCTTTATTTAGATTTATGTTAATTAATTTTGACACCTTAATTAAATGCTTTGTCATATTTCTTATCAACAGGAGCATATCGTTGTCAAATAGTATTGACAGTAGTATCATGATATACTGAAATTTATTAGTTATTTAACATAATATGCAATTCGGTTTTCATCTAACAATTGATTTATATGGATGTGATTTTGATAAGCTTAATAGTTTAGAAGAATGTCATAACTCTCTAAGAGAGGCAGTTGAAATATTAGATATGAAAGCACTGATACCTCCTTACACTTTTAAAGCTGCTAGTAACGAAGAACAAGGAGGTAAAGACCCCGGAGGAATAACTGGGTTTATTGTTATAGCAGAGTCACATATTAGTATACATACTTTTGCAAAAAGAGGATTTGCAAGTATCGATGTATACTCGTGTAAGGAATTTAATACAGAAAATGCAAAAAATTTTT
>JAGQLJ010000059.1 GCA_020429495.1 Candidatus Dojkabacteria bacterium | reverse complement strand
AACAAGGAGGTAAAGACCCCGGAGGAATAACTGGGTTTATTGTTATAGCAGAGTCACATATTAGTATACATACTTTTGCAAAAAGAGGATTTGCAAGTATCGATGTATACTCGTGTAAGGAATTTAATACAGAAAATGCAAAAAATTTTTTCATAGAGAGATTTGTAGCAGCTGATGCAGAAGTACATTTTATCAATAGAGGCTTAAAATATCCTGATAAAAATATTTATTAGCCTGTAGTTGGTATAAAAGGCTTAGTATAGTAGATATCTTCAGATGAGTTACTTATATATTGTGCAGGTCCATTAGGATTATTTAGTACTCGAGACATAGTCTTAATTTTTTTTATAGTCAAATCATCATTTACCAAAAAAGGCATTGTTAGAAATCCAATTTCGCTAATATTGACAAAAGCCTTTAAAAAATTTATAGGTATTTTGTATATACCCTGCCTATGTCGTACACTGTTTATGCTTTTTGGAATAGAGTATCTAATCAATGCATATCCTGTTGACAATAATGCCTGTAGACCACCTAACCCTGGAATAGCTTCATATCCAGCATACGCTGCTATAAAAGGTATTTTCATAGCATCTTCTCCAAGAAGCTTCTGGATTCCCGAAATACTTGCTGTAGTTGCCATACCAGCGATAAGCAGGTAGTTTAGCATAAGAAAACTCATACCTGCTACAAAATCTACTTGTGATTTTCTAAAGTCACCAGATTCAATAAATTGCTTAAAGTCTCCTAGAACAGAAAATTCACGTTTCTTTAGTTCTAAATATTCAATTTCTTCTGCATACAAGAGTAAATCATTCTTGTCTCGTAGACTGACAAGCCTATCTTCAATTGCCTGCATGTACGACTCTGTAGAGTAAGTTAATACTTTTTCAATATAATCTAGATAACTCTCAAAACTAAGATTATTGTATAGTCCATGAATTGTTGTTCTTACAGCTGTCAGTACAAGGTCAATCATGCCATCAGGTAATCTAAACTCTTCTTCTATTTCATTTTTTAATTTTCTAACTTCATCAATAACCTCTAGTACCGTACCATCGTCTAGTTTAATATATTCTTCATCGTTTTTATTTTCAAACCCCATATTTAGTGATATAATTGATATATTTCTAATTTTATCATGAGCAGCATACAATTGGGAAGTAGATTAAGACAATTTAGAAAGAACAGGGACCTAAGCCAGTTTGGCTTGGAGCTAGAAGCAGGCATGGCGCCTGGTTCACAGTAGGATAGAAAATGGGCTCGTTAATCCAACAAAGGAAACAATCATCGCTATCGCAAAAGCACTAAACTTAAAGACTGAAGAAATAGCTTCACTTTTTGGAATAGAGCTCGATAAAGAAAGCTTAGAAGAAGTTCTTTCTAACCTTAAGAATATAGAAAGTCTAGAAGATTTAATATTCGCTGTTACAAATAAGTTAATATTCAAAATTGGGTATTTAGCTTCTATGATGTGGTTAATAAGAGATAAAAAAATATTTGCAGCAGGTATTACTAACAGTAATATATCAAAGGCTGTACATGACATCATAGATAAAGATTTTAGTGAAGTTGCCTTGGATTTCGATAACAATGATAACCTTACTGTTCAAGCTATACTAGAAAAGACAACTAAAGTAACTAATTTGACTAGTGACTATACTGTTCCATCAGTTACACAGGAGCAAGCAGACTTAGTTCAAGAGGAAACCGGAGATAAAAGTAATTGCATAGTACCAATGATATCAAATGGTAAAGTTATGGGTGCCATGGTTTATGTAAAAAAAATTGAAGATGATTTTTCATCAGATAAAGAGATGCTCCAAGGTATTACCAATTATGTTTCTAATTGCTTATATAAACTTTTATAATATTGCCCTTAATGCCCTTTTCTGGTAATATTATCCCGTCGATTTAAACATTTTCCTGTGTCTCAAGGAAATTAAACTAATTTATCCTATATACTGAGCAAATAGGAACATTTATTTATTATTCTATTAAAAATGGCAGGTACAGACTACACAGTTGTAAAAGACACAAAGTTTTACAGAAACCTTGGAATTATAGCCCATGTTGATGCTGGTAAAACAACTACTACAGAACGAATTCTTTTCTTCACAGGTAAGACTCATAAAACTGGAGAGGTTCACGAGGGTGCAGCAACAATGGATTTTATGCAACAGGAGAAAGAAAGAGGAATCACTATTCAGTCTGCTGCAACAACTGCCTTCTGGGAACTAGATGGTAATAAATATAGAATTAATATTATTGATACACCAGGTCACGTTGACTTTACTGCTGAAGTTGAAAGATCTCTTAGAGTTCTTGATGGAGCTGTTGTTGTCTTCGATGGAAAGATGGGAGTAGAACCTCAGTCATCAAAAGTTTGGTTCCAAGCAGAAAAATACAAAGTTCCAAGACTTTGTTACATCAACAAACTTGATAATATTGGTGCTGACTTCTATAAGTCATACGCAAGTATTACAGAACACCTTTCAGAGAAAGCAGTTCCTATTGCTTTACCTGTAGGTATTGAAAATGAATTCAATGGAATTATTGATCTTGTAGAAATGAAGATGCGAACTCATCATGATGATGAAGGTAAAGACATTGATGTTCATGACATTACAGATGATTACAAAGCAAAAGCAGAAGAATGGAGAGCTAAACTTATTGAAGCAGTTGCTGATGTTGATGATGCTATTGCAGAAAAATTCTTAAGTGGAGAAGAAATTACAACAGAAGAATTACAAGCAGGAATCAGAAATGCAGTACTTGCAAACAAGCTATTCCCTGTACTTCCTGGTTCATCATTAAAGAATAAAGGGGTTCAAGCAATGCTTGATGATGTATGTAGATATCTACCATCACCTCATGATAAAGACTATGTTATAGAAGATGAAGAGACAGGTGAAGAAAAAACATTCCATGGGAAAGTAGCTGGTTGGGATCCAAAAACAGGACATGTAATTTCTAGAGACTTGAATGCTGATGAGCCAATGAGTGCATTAGTATTTAAATTAGCAGTTGATCCACATGTTGGAAACCTTGCATTCTTTAGAGTTTATTCAGGAAAAATCCAAGCAGGAAGCTTTGTATATAATAGTATAAATGGAAAGAAAGAAAGGATTGGAAGAATTGTTATGATGCATGCTAATTCAAGAGAAGAAGCAACTGAAGTTAAAGCTGGAGATATTGCTGCCGTAGTTGGTCTAAAAGATACAAAAACAGGAGATACTCTATCTGATGAAAAAGATCCAATCAGACTAGCAAGTATTGAGTTCCCTGAGCCAGTTGTTAGATTTGCTATTGAGCCAAAAACAAAATCTGACCAAGAAAAACTTGGAGAAGCACTTGGAAAACTTACTTCTGAAGATCCAACATTCCATGCACAAACTGATCAAGAAACTGGTCAAGTTGTTATTGCAGGAATGGGAGAGCTACACTTAGAAGTTAAAACAAGATTGCTTAAAGATGATTATGGATTAGATGTAAACATTGGTAAGCCTCAAGTAGCATATAGAGAAACAATTAAATCAGAAGCTGAACATAGAGAGCTTTTAAAGAAGCAATCTGGAGGAGCAGGACAGTTTGCCGATATTGATATGATTGTTAGACCAAGAGAAAGAGGAGACGGATACAAATTTATTGATAGTATTAAAGGAGGATCAATTCCTAGAGAATATATTCCTTCAATTGATAAAGGATTCCAAGATTCATTAACTGCAGGTCCATTAGGTGGATTTCCAGTTGTGGATGTTGAAGTTGAGATTGTTGATGGTTCTTATCATGAAGTTGACTCAAATACAGATACATTCAAAACAGCTGCATTCTATGGATTTAAAAATGCACTAAAGAAAGCAAAACCAATTCTATTAGAACCAATTATGAAAGTTAACATCAATGTTCCTGAAGAACATGTTGGATCAGTAACAGGTTATCTTTCAAGTAGAAGAGGAATTATTAAGAATATGATGCCTAGAGGAAAAACAAACGAGCTTAATGCTGAAGCACCTCTAGGAGAACTATTCGGAATGACTTCTGATTTGAGAAACTTAACTTCAGGTACAGCTGCAGCAACAATGGAGCCTAGCCACTATGCAGAAGTTCCAGCAGGAGTTGTAGCAAGTATTGTTGGAGAAAAATCTAGCGAAGAATAGTAGAATATTCTTAATAAAAGTATTAAAAAATCCCGAGAAATCGGGATTTTTTGCTATTTTCTTCCAAAATTTGTATTGCAATACAATGAATAATATTTCAACCTTGGTTATATTCTAATACCTATGAGAGGGGTGTACATTAATAAGTAAACAAAATCTAGATAAGGAGGCCAATTGTGGCTAAAAAAGGTAAGGAACTGAATAACTCTGGTGAAGTCAATGTTGAGAAGAAAGGATCTCGTGTAGATATCTTTCATGGTAGCGGTGGAACTGATCCACATGATAGAAATAGCACAAAAACACATTCTCATACTGTCATCGAAAACAATCAAATTGTTTACGATCGTGACGAAAAGGGTACTGTCTTTTTAGACACAAATCGGGGTGATTCACCATCATCTGTATCAAGCAACGATAGCTAAGTCATAGTCCTTATGTATAGTCCTCTTAATTGGGTAGGAAGAAGCAAATTATTAGAATTGAATGGATTAAATCCTTCTTTTCTAAAATTACCTCAGATTTCTGATGGTGATACTTGCAATCTCAATTTTGCTTCTTCCTTAAACCTTGTTGTATTATAAACAATATATGAAAATTTATACAGAAAGAGATATCAGACCATTAGTTGAATCTATTTCGTAT
The DNA here is from genome assembly GCA_020429495.1 of Candidatus Dojkabacteria bacterium. Lineage (GTDB taxonomy): Bacteria > Patescibacteriota > Dojkabacteria > J137 > J137 > JAGQLF01. Next base: position 3,615 of record JAGQLJ010000059.1, on the reverse strand, counting down.
TTAAGACCCATAAGAGAATATGAGAATATTTTTGCGGCAAACTTTCAACTAGTTGAATATTCTTTGAGCTACGCGCAAACTGACAAATTAGAGAGTAGAGAATGCATGACTAGAAGTAAGTTAGATATGTATCAAATTAGTACACCCAATAATATATTATATGAGATTACAGGATATAGATTGACTGATGATGATTTTTGGCTTTCTGAGCTTAATAAATTTATATATAAAGCAAATAGTGATGTAAAGATTTATGCATTTTTACATGATGAAATTATGAAAAAAAAAGCTCAAAGAATATTGAATGAGATTGATATTTTATTAGAAAAGTTAAAGACTCTACATAAAAACACCCTAAATGATAAATATGGCTCTAATTAATATAAGAAAGGATGTACTACACTAAAAAACTACATACTTATTTGCTAGATTTTATTAAAAATTCTGACCAAGATATACCAAATCTAGATATTGCATTAGATAATTTAGCTCTAAATATCAGGCTAAGACGAAACTTTTTTAATAAAGTTAATGGTGAATACGTAATAAAAGTCACAAAAGAAGGTTACTCTAAATTTATTGATAATAGTATTCCATTTGATACTGAGTCAGAATACTTACACTTTCAACTATTTGGAGGAGTCAGTGAGAATAATATTAGCTGCAATGAGCTTATTCTTGTAAAAGATAATGAATCTACTACTCTTGTTAATTCAGATAAAGAAGAACAAAAAAAGATTGATTATGTTTTAGAAAAAGCTGCAGAACTTATTCTTGAAATATTAAAAATATATGAATCTTCACTTAATTAATTTTATTAGTACTATCTTCTTCACTCTGAGCAACCTCTTCTTCTAATTGCTTAATTCTACTCTCATATCTATTTACATTTCTTCTTGATCTAATAATTAGACTAACAACTAGAACAACAAAAAGCCCACCTCCTAGCCATATAAGTTCAGCCGGTACAGTAAATACAGAATAGCTAGAAATATAACTTTCACCATTTACAACATAAGTTTGAATAAATTCCGTTTCTCCAAACCTATCCCAAAAACTTCTATTATCTATAAATGTATATTGGAATTCTTTTTGATCTCCAGGAAATAATGGATCCAAAAGATATTGGCTCATTGCATAGTTTGCAAGATATTTCTTTCCATCTTTAACGGTAATCTCTCCAGATATTTTTAAAAGCTTATTTGTATCATTACTAAAATCGGATTGAATTTTATATTTATTAGATAGGTTGAAGCCTAGAACATTATTAGAAGGCTTAACATCTAAGTTATCTGATATTAACCCCTTGTCTTCAATTGATAAGGTTTGATCTATAACTAGACTTGCAAACTCAGTACTAACCCCAACATTAATTGCTGTAGCTGATGTTTGTGAAACAATAATTCCAACAAGAGTATTGGACTCTGAGCCAATATATGTAGCTTCTATAATTTTTTTATTATTTGGTTCTACTTGTCCAAAAAGATCTTCTTCTTTAATTGTGAAAAATAAACTAACATCATCTATATTCTCTAACCTTTTAACACTACGCTCTTCTAGATTTAAGTCAAATGTTGAAGCTGACAGTGAGTAAGAAAAGGGAAATTCAGTATCATTCTCAATAATTAATTTTATTGGATCTCCTGTTTTTAAATATGAAATTGCTGGTGAAACTTTTATTACTCCGCCTTCGGAACTTCCATTAACCTGTTGAGCATTTACTCTTTGCATAAATAAGAAAGAGGCCAATAAAATACAAAAAAGTATTATCAATATTTTTAAGTTATGCACCAAAAGTTTCATTATGGATTACCCGTCATTAAAAATGTAATTAAATCTGTATACGCACCGGGAGGTGTTGATGTAACAGCTTTTGCCTTAACCATAACACTTGCCCTTCCACCACTTATTGGACCTTGATTAGATCCAGTTGTATTTGTGCTAAAAATAGTAGCTGGTGCTGAGCTTAGCGCGCCAACTTCATTTGCTCCAACTGTATCGTATAAAGATGCAGCAATAATTGGACCAAGTCCATCTTCTGTATAAGTATCTATTTTTAATCCATAACCACCATCTGCGCCAAGATCTACAGATAAATCTTCAGTAGTTGATGGGATTGTATCTGTTCCATTTGTTAAGTCAGTATTTTCTACTTCAAGTGTAAAGCCATTGAAAACATTTGTACCCATATCAAGCCAAATTCTATCTGTTGCTGTTACAGTAGTATCCGTAATATCACCCAATAAAATATTATATGGAGCATCTGTCTCTGTAGCTGTACCTCCTGAATCGTCAATATCTATATCAAAGACAAGAGCAGCATATTCAGTTGTAGCACTTACTGTAGGACTATATGAGCTTTCTGTATAATCACCATTTAGCGCTTTAACTTTAACTGTGTAGGTTACTCCAGCATGCAAATTTAAAACATTATATTGTTGTAATACATCGTCCCAATCAGGGTCGCTTGAAGTTTCGCAACCACTTCCGGTCCTTGGATCATAACCTTCAATCTGACAAATAGTTTGATAATCGTTTATATCGTAACCTGTAGATAGTGTATTATCACTTTGTAAAAAGTATTCAGTTGCAGTGTCCCCATCAGTAATTGAAACTAAATAAAGAGTATCAATTGGATTATTTTGTGCATCAATTTCAATTTTGGCTCTATCGTAACACCCTGGTGTACCACATATACCTTGCATTCCATCTCCAGCAATTGTATCTGCACCTCCTACTGCTGATGTTAGTGAATATGCTTCACAAGAAGTATCTGTTGCCCCTCCTACGGAGTCGTCTGTATTAGTTTCAAAGCATTTTACAAGTGGAACATTTGCATATATACCATTCGGAAATCCTACACCAGTTGAATAGCTAGTACTTTCTAAACGAGAATCAGCAGTTGGATCACCAGCTACAAATACAGTGCTATAGTTCGTAGAACCAGAATCTACTATTCCTGATGAACCAGTTAAATTGGGACTTTGAAGAGTATAGTTTGAAGAATTTAAACTTTGGGCAAAGACTTTAGTAGGGCTTATTATTATTAATAGCCCCACTAAAATAATTACTGAAATTTTAATTTTTTGTATTTTATTCATTACATATTTGTAGCATTAGCTTGCGGCTGCATTGCAGCTGATTGTGCAGGAGCTTGCATTTGCATATTGTTTTCTGCAGGACTCATGCTACTAGTCATTTTTGTTTTTGATCTTTTAGATCTCCATCCTATAAAGAATATTACTAAAGCAAATAATACTAACAACACTACTGCTGGAACTATTATTTGTATAGGAACAAAATAAAATGACACAATCTCAGTTCTTGCTTCAAGGTCAGCAAAATCGCTGTCATTATCTGCTGAATATTGTATTGATGCTGAATATTTTCCAAACTTTATTTTACTAAGATTACTCCAATCAAACTTTGTTGAATAAATTGTCTTATAAACCGGTGCTTCATCATATTTAGCATCACCTGGCTTTAATGTCATATTTTCATCACCATGTAGTTCTATTGGTTCTTGATATATAAAAGAGTTAGGTTGCCAAGTATATTCATAAGTTCTTGTTGCACCCGGCAAGATATAAGTAAGTTCATCATTTAGCTGTTCAG
>JAGQLJ010000058.1 GCA_020429495.1 Candidatus Dojkabacteria bacterium | reverse complement strand
AACTTAGCCGTGATTTATCAAGTATTAAAAAATTATTAGGTAGTTCTTCAAAATCTGTTCCAAACTCACTAATCAAAATAATTTTTGTATCTTGCAATGAAGTGCTTTGATTTGATTTTAAAAATTCAAAAATTTCTTTTCCACTATAACGTGGTAGTGTAGTGTCTACAATTACAACCATTGGCTTAGTGATATAAACATAACCTAAACCTCCAACTCCATCATCTGAAGAATATATATCAAAAATTACACCAGGGAACAGGTTACTAATATTTCTGTATAGTTCATTTTTGATTATGTTTCTTATTACGTAGTTATCATCAAGTATTACAATGCTACAGTTGGGTAGGGAAGTAGTAGTTGGTAATTTATTCATAAACTTATTATATTCTTTACTTAAATTAAGTTCAAAGTTGTATTTGGTATGTAAAAAAAACAATATATTGTACAATACATTCAGTAGTTTTGATTAGAAATTTTAATGACTTTAGAGCAAGAGCTGGTAATAGTTGAAAAAGCAAAACAAGATTTGTCAGCCTTTGATGAAATATATTCATTCTACTTCAATCGTGTTTATGGTTATTGCTTTAAGCGAACTTCAAACCATACAATCACCGAAGAAATTGTTAGCCAAGTATTTTTAAAAGCAGTAGAAAACATTAAAAAATTTGATACAAGAAAACAGATTAGATTTGGCTCTTGGCTTTACACAACTGCACATAATTTAATTATAGATTTTTTTAGGTCAAGCAAAAAATTTACACAATTTGAAAATTGGTTTAAGTCAGATGATTCAAGTTTAGATGAACAACTCACAGTTTCTGAATATCAAAAACAAGTTTCATTTGTGCTAACAAAAATTAAACCAAGGTATCAAAAAGTATTAACTTTAAGATTTTTTTCAGAATTGGATCTGAATGAAATTTCAGAAATAATGAAAACATCAACAAAAAATGTTTCAGTTATTTTATTTAGAGCTCAAAAGGACTTTGAGAAGAAATTTAGAAAATTTTTTCCAGAAAGTGAAATATTTGAGCAAGTCTAACGTTATGTTAATAGTATGACAGCCACTAAAAGCAAAAATACAAACCACGTAGAAAAGCTGACGTTCTTTGGCGAACATACTCTCGTCACGCCTCCCCCACGGCCTGGGTTCAAGGAGGCGTTACGTAAAAAAGTTAAAGCTCACTATCTTGAGGTAAGTGAGAATGAATCAAATGAAAATCCTCTTTTTTCTCCTTTTGCAAAATATGCAGGTATATTCTTTAGCTTGCTATTTACTCTTTTAATTTCAATTGGAGGAATAACCTTTTATTATAAAAATTTACCAAATCACACAGTTACTGCTAATCAAAGAGTATCTGCATCGCTTTCTTATATTGAAGGAACTGTAGAAGTTGCAAGGGATGGGGATTGGTTAAAACTAGAAAATAGTTCTGAGCTCTACGAAGGCGAATCTGTAAGATTAAGTGCAGATGCAAGAGCAATCATCTCATTCAAAGATAGAGCAGACATTAGGCTATCGGCAGATTCTGAAGTTAAATTATCTTCATTAAAAGATAAACATATTATTGTTGATAATAATGCAGGTGAAGTTTATGCCAGAGTTATCCCTAATTCAGAAAGTGTTTTTGAAGTAAGAATTGATAATGTATCTTATGAATCTTTAGGAACTGCTTTTAAAACAATAAATACATCAACTAAGCAAGGAGTTGAGGTATATCATAGTAAAGTAAAAATAAAACAAAAAGATTCAGATAATGAGGTAATTGTTGAACAGGGCAATCAATATTTTGTAAAAAATGAAGAAGATAAATCTGCAGAAAATAAAATTGTTCCGGTTCAAGCAGATCAATTAGCTCAAGATAGCTTTGTACAATGGAATAAAAGCCAAGATCAAGAAACAGTAGATAATGTAGCGCTTGGTATTTTAATTGAAACAGCAGATATTGCTCCTACTGTAAATTTATCACTATCCCAAGATTCAAATGGAATCTTATTAAATTGGACAAAAGAAAATCTTCCCGAAAGTTATACATATAAAGTTTTAACTGGTGATACTGAAAACTTAACATTAAATAATTTAAACGCAACAATTGAGGATAAATCAGCTGAAGCATACATTATTCAGCCAAGCACAGATATTAAACAGCTATTTGCTAAAGTTTGTGTTTATAGTGATGATAAATGTGTTGCATTTAGTAACATTGCCTCAATAGAATTAGACCCAAATGTTTTGGGTATAAAAGATGAGGTACTAGTAAAATCTATTCGATTAGTGAAAGATGACACTCTTGGAGCAGTAATTTTAAGATGGTATATAGAGCCAAATAATATTCAAGGTGTTGAAGGATTCAGATTAGAGTACGATAAGCTAAATCCAAAAACAGGTAAGATAACTGAAAAAGAGGTAGTAATAGACAACGCTTACGATAGAAAATATATAATCTATACGCCAGACTTTGAAGTAAATTCATATATCAAAATTTGTATTCTGCAAAGTAGCGAATGTATTGTGCAAAGTAATATTGTAATAATTGAAAAAGAGGCTACTGATATAGTTGAAGAAAAGCCAATGGAGCAGACTAGTATAGAACAACCTGAGCAAGAGCAAGTAACAGAAGAATAAAACTTAATTTAATACTGAGTCAATTAAGAATATATTTCCCTTTTCGAAATTAATATCAGCATTTAATACCTTTGCTTTTTTCTCACCACTCACAACATAAATCTCACCATCTTCAGAAGTAAATGTTATGTTACTGCCTAAAGAAGTAGCAATCGGCACATTTAGCTGAAGTGTATTGCTGTAAATAAGCTTTGGAATAGTAAGGGATTGTATTAATGTTACAGGATCAAAATCACCAGTATTGCTAAAAGCAGAATCAACTGGAACCAAAATTGTTAGCATCTGCTCTGAGTTTGATATTTCTTTTTCAAAATTATTACTTTCTATTAAGGAGCTAAAAGAGCTTATTTGATAGTTATTTAAAACATTTATAATACTGTTATTATTTTCTGTAGGTGTTGAATCAGATACAGATATTCCATTTTCTAAATTATTAGAGGCTGGTTTAGAAATTGAGAACACATAAGCAAAAGAAATTATAAACATTGCTGCAACAATTATTGCAATATAAGTCATTAATCGTTTCTGTTCTTTTGTCATAGTAAGTTATTTATTGATTCTATTCTATACTGAAACTAATCTCTTGAAAAGGTTAGCTTAGCAGCTGCTTAAAATAATTGCCAATTTTATGATACAATAAACAACGTAATATATAGAACCTATGGCAGAAAAACGTGATTACTATGAAGTACTAGGAATCAATAAAAGTGCTTCAAAACAAGAAATAAAAAAAGCATACAGAAAGTTAGCAAAAGAATATCATCCAGATAGAAATAAAGAAGCTAATGCAGAAGAAAAGTTTAGAGAAATTCAAGAGGCTTACGAAATTCTTTCTGATGAACAAAAAAGACAAGCATACAATCAATATGGATTTGCTGGTACACAAGGGTTTGGTGGAGGTGGCCTTGGAGGTTATGGAGATTTAGGAGATCTTGGCGACTTCTTTAATTCTCAAGGAGGTGGATTAGGAGGCCTTTTAGGCGAAATGTTTGGAGGCAGCTTTGGGGGTTTTTCTTCTAATGCTAGAGCTGGACGAGCAGGAAGTGATATTCAGGTTAATCTTAAATTAACTTTTGATGAAGCAGTTTTTGGAGTAGAAAAAGAAATAAAATATGAAAGATTTAAAACCTGTGATGTTTGTGATGGTACAGGTGCAGAGGGAAAAAAAACAAAAAAATGCGAGACTTGTGGAGGAAGAGGACAGGTAGTTCAAGTACAACGAACAATGCTTGGGTCAATGCAGGTTGCTTCGGTTTGTCCAACCTGTCATGGTTCAGGTGAAGTTTCTGAGCAAGACTGTAAAAATTGTAGTGGTGAAGGTAGATTAAGAGAAAAGGAAACTTTCAAAATTAAAGTACCTGCAGGTATTCCAGATGGAATAACATTAAGATTTACAAATAGAGGTAATGCAGGAATAAAAAATGGTCAGTCAGGAGATTTATATGTATCTATTGAAGTTGAAACTCATTCAGAACTTGAACGAAGAGGTGATGACATCTATATGGATAAACATATTGATGTAACAACAGCAGTACTTGGAGGAGAAGTTGAAGTTCCAACTGTACATGGAAAAGTTAAAATGAAAGTTCCTGAAGGTACACAGTCTGAAAAGATTTTGAGATTGAAAGAAAAAGGAGGTCCTAAATTTAGAGGAAATGGAAACGGTGATCAGTATATAAGATTAATTGTTGATACTCCTACAAAGCTTTCTTCTGAAGAAAAAAAGATTTGGCAAGAATTGAAATCTGTCTCCGAAAAATAGTAACTATAAAAACCGTTAACAGTCTTCATTATTGTCATAGTAGTTTGACAAAAATAGTTAATTCATCTAAATTGTATAACAAGCTTAATAACCTCAATAGATAAGGTTTTTGACATTCTCGTTTACATAACAGGCTTAAAACATAATGCAATGATAGATTTAACTGACATATGTGGTATACCATTATTTCTAGACGAAGAGACAGGAAATTTAACATACGCCGAATGTGTTGCATGCCATAATCAAAAAGATGTAAGCATTTCAGATATTATTCCAGTTTTACTAAATAAATTCTTAAAATACCCTGAGCAGGTTTATAAACATTATGTTGGAATGCAAAATGGTGGTGAAGATTTTAAAGCAAGTGGAGTCTCTTATGATGTTATACATTTACCGCATGGACTATTAGGTATTGAATATTCAAAGACACATGTTTTTTCATCAACACCAAGTGCAAATAAATATTCTTGTATGATTGAAGTTTCAAAAGGTGAACTAACAGTTTTAATTCAAAAAAATGAACAGGTTGATGATCCATATGCAAATACTATTGTTGAAGAAGTCAAAATGATTCAACTTTTTCAAGGCGATAAACTAGCAATCCCCGCAGGAGTTTTATATACGTTTGTTAACACAGGTAGCGAGCCTGCAATATTTATTGTAATTTCAACAGAGCTTGATCATATTGATTACTCAAGATTGGTCAAAGAGAAAGGATTAGCATATTTTATAATTTCAAAAAATGCTAGATTAGAGATTGTTGCAAATCCAAAATATAAGATTAGTGAACCAGCATCAAGAGTAGCTTGGCAAGAAATGGAGAAAGAGCAGAAAAAACCTTTTATGCATAAACTTCTAGAAGGTAAGGGACCACTTTATAATAAGCTTAATCAATATTTGAACGATTTTGCTGGAGTGCTCATATAGTCTAAACACACAAGCATAAATAAAAGTTGAAATTTATAAGCCATACTTCGTGTATAATTTGTTAATTAGTCTTTTACATTATGTTTAGAACTGAAAGAGGAGAGTATAATTGGTTATATATATTAATTTCTTTTAATTTCTTTGTTTTCTTCTTATATGGTGTACTTGGTTCAACTGGACCAGTAGATGATGTTTTAGTCTATGGAATTTTTAATACAATAGCAGTTGAGCACGGGTACCTTTGGCTTTTAACTACAGCTAATTTTCTTCATTTTGAGGTTTGGCATATATTCTTTAATATGGTTGCTCTTTACCAAATTGGTACTTTTGTTCAAGAGTTTTATTCTACAAAAAAACTATTTATAACTTATATAGTAACTGGAGTTGTGAGTAGTATTGGAACCTTAATATTTGCCTCAGTATCAAATGAAAATATTACTTCTCTAGGAGCTTCAGGGGCTGTTTTTGGGATACTTGGACTACTTGTTGGAGGAACACTCAAGAACAACAGATATGGTGCATCACTACCTTTCTCAATGCAAAGTTTTGTTCCTACATTATTCTTAGCAGTAATAATTGCTTTTATGCCGGGTATAAACTGGGTTGCTCATTTATTTGGATTTTTAAGCGGTGTTTTTCTAGGATTTATACTTGAAAATAACCTTACTTCAATAACTTTGGAAAAAGATAGAAAGCTAGAAAAGTACTTGTTTGCCTTTACTATGTTTATTTTCGTGATATCATATTTTTTGCTAATAGCTAACTTGTTAACAGGCTTTGCCGACAAGCTATGAATGTACTAATTATTGGCCCATCTGGAAGTGGAAAAGATACGCAATCTGATCTACTCGAAAAAGACTTTGGTTTTACAATGATTTCTACAGGAGCGCTGTTGCGAAAAGAAGTTGATAAAGAGACAATGCTTGGCAAAGAGATAGAAAAATATTTAGATGAAGGTAAATGGGTACCAACAGAAATTACTTATAAGCTATTAGAAAAAGAATATCTAGAGATAACTTCAGAAAATATAATATTTAATGGAGTTGTAAGATATCCAGAACAGGTTAACTTGTTGGATAATCTTCTTGAAAAAAAAGGTGAAACGTTAGATAGTGTTTTACTTTTAAATTTAGATAATGAAACAGCAGTAAAGAGATTAACTGCAAGAGGTAGAGAAGATGATGAAAAAGACCTGATAATCTCAAGACTTAATGAATTTAAAGAATCTTTTGATCCAATTTTAAATTCATATAAACAAAGAGATATTTTAATTGATATAGATGCTTCAAAAACAATAGAAGAAGTACATTTAGAAATTGTTAATAAATTAAATTTATGAAAAATAGTTTAGTAATGTTTTTAAAATTAGTGATTCCAGAATCCCTCAGAAAACAATGGAGATATTTTCTGTCTTTCTTAGGTGCTGTTAGGTATGGTTTCCCAGCAAGAAAATTAAAGCTTATTGGAGTAACTGGTACTTCAGGTAAATCTACAACTACAGCAATGATATATCATCTTCTATCAGAAAGTGGACTTGAAGTAGGAATGATATCTACTGTTGGCGCAAAGGCTGGCAAAAAAGTTTTAGAGACAGGTCTACACGTAACAACACCAGATCCTTACGAACTACAAAAAATCTTAGCATTTATGGTTAAAAGAAAAATGGAATATGTTGTTATTGAAGCATCATCACATGCTCTTGCGCAAGGTAGACTAGGGAAAATAGAGTTTGAAGTTTCAGTATTTACTAATATAAAAAAGGATCATTTAGATTGGCATAAAACTTGGGAAAACTATGCAAAGTCAAAGGCTATTTTGGCTAAAAAAACAAAACCAGATGGAAAAATTATTGTTAATCGGGAAGATAAAGAGATGTATAAATTTTTGTCAGATTATTTAGGAGATACATATTCTGATAGGTTTATAACTTATTCATTTAATGAAATACTAAATATTTCTGAAAGTGGAGGCTATATAAACTTTAGACTTGATGATACAAATTTTTCTTTACCAATGCTTGGCATGTACAATGTTGAAAATGCATTAGCAGCAATTAATGTTGCTCAGGTGCTTGGAATTGATCCAAAAGAAAGCTCAAAGGCATTGAAAACCTTCCCTGGAATTAAGGGAAGAATGCAAATTATGCAAAGAGAGCCATTTTTTGTAATTGTAGATTTTGCACATAATAACGATTCTTTAATAAAATCTTTACAATCCGCAAATAAACTAAAATCAGGATTAGGAAAAGTAATTACAGTTTTTGGCTCTGCAGGGCTTAGAGACGTACAAAAAAGGTATGAAATGGGTGAGACTGGTACAAAATATGCTGATGTTGTTATTGTAACTGCTGAAGACCCAAGAGTAGAAAGCTTAAAGGAAATTAATGATCAAATAATTAAAGGGGCAGAAAAGTCTGGTGCAAATCTTATACAAAGATTTAAAGACCACGAAGAGTTTGAGAACTATAAAGTAGATAAACAAAAAGTAAATAGAGGAGATTTATTTGTTTTTGATCAGGAAGATGTTCAAAATAGATATGATGCAATTGAGTTTGCATTTAAAATTGCAAATGAAGGAGATGTAATAATCACAGAAGGTAAAGGACATGAACAAAGTTTATGCTTTGGTGAAACAGAGTATCCGTTCACTGATCAAGAAGCTGTAAGAAGAGCAATTAGTGCTCTCGGTCTAGATAAGGCTGAATAAAATCTTCTAATATAAAAAAACTCCAGTATAGTATATAATTACAGCATGAAAGACAAGATAGCAAAGCTGTTTTCGGATGTTATTAAAGATAAATATTCCATAACTATGGATGTTCAAGTCGAACGTCCAAATGATTCTTCTCATGGTGACTATGCAGTTAATGTTGCTATGCAGCTTTCTAGCAAGTTAAATAAAAATCCACGAGAGATTGCCCAAGCTTTAATTGAAGGAATATCGAGCGATTTACAAGAAGAATTATTAATTGAATCATTTGAAGTTGCAGGGCCTGGATTTATAAATATAAAGTTGAATAATAAAATCTTTAAGAGTTTGCTTAAAGAAATAATTGATAGAGCAAAAGACTATGGAAAAAGTGATTATGGGAAAAATAAACAAGTCATGGTTGAATTTGGACAGCCAAATACACATAAAGCTTTTCATGTTGGTCATTTAAAAAGTGCAGTTTCTGGACTATCAATGGCCAAGCTACATGAGAATTTAGGCTTTGATGTTATCAAGGCTAATTACTATGGCGATGTTGGCATGCATGTAGCTAAATCAACATGGGGTTGGTTGAATACAGAGAAACCAGAGAATTTTGAAGATTTGAATATACATGAGCAGATGAGATTTATTGATGATTGTTATGTAAAAACATCAAAAGCATTTTCTGAAGACAAAGAGGTAGAAGCAGAGATTAGAAAAATTAATAAGGATATTTATGATGAAGTTGATAATGAGGCAACAAAAACGTATAAAAAGCTAAGAGAGATTAGTCTGGCGCATCAAAAAGATATATGGAAAGAGCTTGGAGTGGAATACGATCGAGAATATCCAGAGAGTGAGATATATAAAAAGGCTGTAGAGATTGTAGAAAAATATAAAGATGATGTTTTTGAAAAAAGTGATGGTGCATGGATTTACAATGGTGAGAAAGAGGGGCTAACCACTTGGGTATTCTTAACTAGTGAAGGAAACCCAACTTATTCCGCAAAAGATTTAGGGCTAGCATATAAGAAATTTGAAGAGTATCCAAATCTATATAAAGGAATTGTGACAACATCTGTAGAAATTGCTGACTATTTTAAAGTAGTTATTCACTTACTAAATAGAATTATGCCAGAGACTGAAGGGCGATACTTCCATATTCCTTTTGGTTGGATGCTTCAAGGAGGTAGAAAATTTAGTTCTAGAATGGGCGGAAGCATAAAAGGAACAGACATTTTAGATGAAGTAAAATCTATTGCATATAAAAAGATTAGTGATTTAAAAGATTATTCTGAAGAAGAGAAGCAAGAAATTGTTAATTATGTTGCAAATGCTGGATTAAAATTTCTAATCCTATCACATGAATTTCATAAAGATTTTAGCTATGATCCAGATCAATTTTTAAGTTTTGAAGGATTTTCTGGCCCATATATTCTTTATACATATGCAAGGGCAAAATCTATACTAAGAAAATCAGATCAAAAATTAGAAGATAATTTAGCAGAGGATACACTAACAGCTGATAGCGAAACTGCAGTTCTTAAAACTTTATTTGCATATCCAGAGGTAGCGTTTAATGCCGGAATAAATATAACTCCACATATTGTTGCAAACTACCTATATGATTTATCCCAAAAGTTTAATAGCTTTTATACAGAGCTTTCTGTTTTAAATGCTGAATCTGATCAAGATAAGAATGCAAGATTAATGCTTGCCAAAGCAACGGCAATCGTTCTTCAAAATGGATTAAACCTTTTAGGAATTGATACTGTTGAAAAGATGTAGTTTATCTTCGCTTCATTAATTTTTCTGTTTGGTACTTTGTATAAGGAAAGACAATTGCGTAGTGTACCAAAAGCATTAGAGCAATAAAGATTCCTATAATTCCAAATACAAGTAAATGACTACTTGCAGGTATTGGAGTCACCGCATAATAACCTCTTGAAGGGAATACTAAGGCTAGAGGAAATAATACTATTGGAATTAAATAGCTTGATCGTCTAAGCGATTTTGAAGGGCTTAGAGTATATAGGTAAGAAATAATAAAGTGTAAAAGTACAACTCCTAAAGCTAATAAGATAGTTATAAACATTTGATCAAAAATATTTTCAATTTGCCAAATAGGCAGAAGTGTCTGCATAGTTCCAACAAACATTGCAAATACTAATGCCATTCCTACAAATAATGGATTTTGAGGAATCTTTCCAGACTTCCATAATAGAAAAAGAGTATAAGATACGCTTGTTCCAAGAATTGTCATAATCAAAGCTGTATTTAGCTCAACTAAACTTAAACTGTCTCTAGTCAAGAAATAAACAATACCAACCATTATTCCTTCTAAGAAACCTATTGGAATACTAGAACTGACAATATCTTTCATAAATAATCGCTGATCTGTGACCTCTTGTCTTGAAATGGTTAATAAATAGCTGGCTAATGTGCTTCCTAAAAAGCCAGATATTAGTGTAGAAGTTGGATTGATTGGAACAAATGAACCAACTAAAAATGCAAATATTAATGCAAGTGTCCCATATAAAATTGCTCTAGCAAAATACATTTTTGCAGTAAGCTTAATGTTGAAGATAATATTGTCCCCCTCAAAAAATATTTCAGGGATTTTTCTATAATCATTTTTTAATAAAACAATGTCAGCAACATTTCTTGCTACGGGAGCACCAGATTCCATGGAGATTCCAACATCAGCCTTCTTTAAACTTAGAACATCGTTTACACCATCACCAATCATTGCAACTTTTAATCCTCGCTCTTGTAGTGCTTCAATTATTGCCAGTTTCTTTTCAGGTATCGCTCTTGCAAAAACTGTTTTTGAATAAGCAATTTCTTTTACGTTACCATCAAATTCACTTAGATCAACAACATCACTACTTTTTATTCCAATCTTTTCTACAATTCTTAAAACTGAAGCTAGGCTATCTCCAGAAATAATTTTCACAGCAATGCTTTGTGATTTAATTGTTTTTAATATTTCTTTTATTCCAGGATTTAGTGTTTCTTCAATTGCTAATGCAAAAAAGGAATTTGTTTTAAGAGTTGTATCTCCATTTTGAATTTTATCTATTACAAGCTCATCAAAAAATAGGCCAACAATAATTCTAAACCCTTCAGATTCTTTTTGAGTAAGCCATTGATTAAAATCATTTTTAACTTCTTCTGACATATACTTGCCAACACTAGTAATTGCACCCATTAGCATTGTAGTTGAATTATATTCAACTGCGCTGTATTTTGTTTTTGAAGTAAATGGAATCTGATTAAAACTTTTTGGAACTTCTTTTAGAACATCAAATTCATTAACATGAAAATAATCAAATACAGTATTTGCAGTTTTATTAACTCCATACATAAATTTATTTATAGGTCCAAGAAAGGCAGATATATCGCCAGCTTTCAAGTTCTTTAAATATTCATGCTTAGCAAGCATATCATTTGTAGTTATTGTTCCTGTTTTATCCATACAGATAATGTCAATTGTTGCCAGTTCATCAATTGAGTTTTGTTTTTGAATCAAAATTCCCTTCTTGGCTAGTTTAGTTACAGAAATAATAAAAGTAACTAGTAGAATAATTAAAAGCATTTGTGGTGTTGAATTGCCTACAACAGTTGTAATTCCTATAAGAATATCTTTTGTTGTATCTCCATTAATCTTTGCAAATACAAAATTTAGAGCAGCGGCAACAAAGCCAATAAATGTGAAAATATATACAATTATTGTGCTGTTTTGTTCTAGCTTACTTTGCTTTCGAATCAGTTTAGTTGAAGTCTCGGCTAGTCGGTTAAAATAGTTAGCTTTACCAACCTTTTCTGCTTTATATATACAAGTTCCTGTCACAACAAATGATCCAGATAAAACTGTATCAGCTTCATCTTTTTGGATATAATCAGATTCTCCTGTTAGTGCAGATTCATCTATTTGTAAAAATTCTGATTTTAAAATTACACCATCAGTAAGAATTGTATCTCCTTCTTGGGCTAAAATAATATCTTCTAAGACTAGGTTATCAGCTGACAACTCCTCAAGCTCACCATCTCTAAAAACTTTGGCAGTATATTTAAATTTAGTTTTTAACTGCTCCAATCTTTTTTTAACGCTAATTTCTTCTAATGTTTGAGTTGTAGCACTTGTAAATAAAAAGAATAAAAGTACTGCAACATCTCTATAAACTTCAAAGAAAAATAGCCCACCAATCAAAGGGAAAAGCGCTAAATTTGATATATTAAACATATTTCTTGAAAATATCTGCAGAAGAGAGGGCGTTTTTGTATCAATCATCGTATTGCTTAGCCCAAGCGATTTCTTTTTAGCTACTTCATCTGAAGATAAACCTGAAAATTGCTTTAAATTCATACTCTAGATTATAGCAATAAAGATAGCATATGGGAGGTTAGCCCATAATTGATTTGATCTAAGTTTTCAACTTTTTTATTTGTGCTATATACTAAGTTATGACAAAAAAATTACATACAGATATTGGTAAAGCTAAAAAAAATTTTGAATCAATTTTTGAATGGACTTCTGCAGAAAGACCTTGGGAACCAAAGCAGAGAGCATGGTATGTTTACTATTCACTTTTTTTTCTTGTTTTTATTGCATATGCAGCTCTAAGAGGACAGTATTTATTGATGCTCATGATTATATCTTTTGTCTTCTTATGGTTTATTCAAGGAGCAACACCACCTCAAGAATCAAAGCATATTATAACTACTCTTGGAATAAAAACTTTTAATAAACTATTTAAATGGAATTCAATTAAGTATTATTGGTTTTCAATAAAAGGTGAATACGCTTTTCTGAACTTAGATGTTATTGATAAAGAATTTACTTCAGGTCATAGAGTACACAGATTATCTTTGCTAATTAATCCTAACGATATGGAAAAACTTTTTGAAATATTAAGCAAATATATAGACTACGGAAATCACGAAGAAGTTGCCTATAACGTAATGACAAGAGCAATTAATGGAAAATACATAGATATATTTAACTTTCTATCTGATAAAAATTCAGTAAACTAAAACTTACTTTTTTTAAATACAAAATATTTATAGAAGAAAAAGTTTATTACCATTTGAGTTGCTGATGTTAGAAAGTTAGCAATGAAAATCATAAGCTCATCACCATCATTTTGTGTATTGCTAACTATACTTAATAGATCAAAGTATAGGGTATACAGTAAAGCTGCAATTAAAATATTTAAAAGATAAATTAACAGCATCTTGGAAGCTTGCCTTAAAATCCTTTCCCCAGTAGATTGAAATGTCCAATACCTATTTAAAGTAAAGCTTGCACTCTGACCAATAACAGAAGAAATAATCTTTGCAGTGTAAATAAGACCTAAAATCTTTGGACCTTGTGAATCATGAAATACAAACTCTGTAACAAGAATTAAAACAACAACATCAACAATAAATCCAGTTATTCCGCTAAACAGATATTTTATTTTTTCTTTGTCTATCATGTAGTTTCTTTCTATAAATAAATACTATTAAGATTAGTAGAATTGGGCTAAAGCAACACAAAGTCAACTTAGCAAAAAAACTAATACTTTTTAGATCAATTGAGAAATTTGTATATAAAAATGAATTAATTCCATTATCAATAATTCTTGATTGTTGTCCAACTAGATATTTTAAAGCATCAAATCCTTCAGGCTTTTTAAAACTACTGATTAATTCTTGTTGCGTTTTAGAAGAATTATCTTCAGGAAGGCTCGATATAATATCTATATGCATATCACGTTCAGGTATTGATTCTAGAGTACCAAAATATGAGAGCTCAGAAGTACTTGGTGTTTCTGGATCAATTGAAGCTACATGAGAATAAAAATGATTTAAATCACCACCAATTAGGTTACCACCAAAATCTCCCCAAGTTGTATCAACATTAATCCAAGTATCTTGTGCAGGAATATAAACTTCTGCCCATTGATGATTTATTCTGTTTTCTGATCTTGACTCATAGTCTGCAGCACCATATCCAAATCCAAATGCAGCTCTTGCAGGAACTCCTTGTGCTCTAAGTAAAGTAATAAATAAATCTGAATATTCCATACAAACAGCAGCACCACCATTTAGAGTAGCAAGCGCTCCTTTTCTCTCATTTAATCCATATTTTTTAACGAAGCTATAGTCAATTCTATTTATTACAAAATTATAAGTATCTTGAATTATTTGATTTACATCATCACTATCACTAATTGTATCAGCGGTCTGCATAATTGTTTCATTATCTACCTCCCAATAATTACCAGGTTCTAAATACCTATTAAATTCTTCAGGAATATCTTCAAGCTTACCTGCATTTGTTAAATCAAAATTAGGATCCTGTTCAAGCTCCGCATAACCTTTTATGTGTATATATTCTTCTTGTGATGCAGAAGATCTAAATTGGGCAATTAAATTACCATCCTGATCTTCATAAATTGAATAAGGTTCTGGTGAAATCTTTTGATAATAAACTTTTTGGGTTATTGGACCACTTGCAACATCTCTAGGAATTGGAAGAGAGAATGTATTTATCGCAAAAGGAACAGAATTGGTTTTTGGGATAGTTTGATTTATCTCAAAAGTAAAGTATTGTTTAGTTCCCAATTGAATCCAAACAGACTTTCCAAGCAAGTCTTGCTGTGGAATATCAATAATTCTATTTTCGCCATCATCAGTGACTATTTGTTCTGGTGAAGAAAAGTTTATTGCAGAGAAGGAGTCAGGAATAATTAGTTTTGTATATACCTTTTCACTAATTCTATTATCTTCAAAAACATAATCTGAAGGATAACCAGGTATAT
>JAGQLJ010000057.1 GCA_020429495.1 Candidatus Dojkabacteria bacterium | reverse complement strand
TAGATGAACTAAAAGTTTTAGATTTAGGTTGTGGAAATGGAAGGTTTTATAATTTTTTAAAAGATAATTTAAATAAAGAATTTGAATATACTGGAGTTGATAATGAGCAAGCAATATTAGATATTGCTGCAAATCACTTGCCTAAAAGTGCAAAACTAATTAATATAGATCTCCAATTATCTGATTGGATAAAGAAATTGGGTAAGGGTTCTGAATATACGCTAATTGTAGCGTTTGGATTATTCCATCACATAAAATCATATAAAAGAAGAGAAGAGTTATTGAGAGAGATTAGTAATTTGCTTGCTAACAAAGGGGTTTTGGCGATTACATATTGGCAATTTGAGCAAAATTTTGAATTTTTGAGTAAACACAAAACAAGCCGCTCAGAGCCGATTTTAGATGGGTATAATTTTGAACCTGGTGATTACACTCTTACTTTTAGTGAAAAAAATATAAAAAGATTTTGCCACAGTTTTTCTGACGAAGAAATTATACAAATGTATAAAGAAGCTGAAATGAATATTTTAGAAGAATATAAAAGTGATGGTTTTGAGAACAAAATGAATAAATATGTAATAAGTCAGAAATAGGAATATAAATTAAACCTTCAATTTTTGATTTTGTTATCATATATTATGTCTAATAGAAAAAGTTTAATTATAATAATTTCAGCTATTGCAACTTTATGTGCAGCAACTGCTTTAATATTTTTCTTATACTATTTTCTAAATAGTCTTGCTACAGTTGATCCAACAACAAATACTCCTGATGATCCTAATCAAAATATTGTAGAAATCCCAGATGAAGCAAAATTCGATTCAATTTATGCAACTATACAAGAGGATGATTCAGTAGTTCTTTTTTCTTCAAGTGGAGTTCAGCTACCAATATCGATAGAAAAAAACGAATGGAATAATATTAATTGGTCTCCAGATAATAAGTATGTATCTTTTTTAGGAACAAATAACCAAGTAAGTAACCTGTATTTATATAATGTAGAAACAAGACAAGGAAATTGGGTTACAAATTTTAATATTGAAGACTTAACAGGTGTCACCAGCTATCAGTGGATTAATAACGATACAATTTACTATACGCAAGGAATAGGAAATCAAAAATGGTTGCATCAATACAAAACAAGTTCCAAACAAGAAAGATTAAAGATTGTAAGAGTAAATGGAGATATTTTATCTTTTGAAAATAATACTTCAGATAATTTTGTTATTTTAAAAAATTTAAATTCAGTTGAGATTTATGCTATAGATTCTGGAGAACTTAAAGTTTTAAATAATCTAGTTCTAATTAATGGAAATATTGAAACAGTTATAAATATAGATAATTCAAAAGCTATCATTATTGCGTTTAATGAAACATCAAGATATTACTATATTCTTGATTTAGAAAATATGACTGCTAGTTTAGTTGGAGATATATCTTCATTTGAACCTGTATGTATTATAAATAGTAATGTTATTGGTATAACTTCTACAGAGCAAGCTAGTTCACTAAGTCAGTTTAATTATTTAGAAAACAAACTAATTGAATTGCTAAAGCTTGATGATAACTATTTAGATAATAAAGATTTATTAAATTGTAATAGTGATAGTTTGGTTTTATATAATGACCAATCATGGTCAACACTGCTTTTAGACGATAAGCTTACAATATCTACAGTTAGCTTTTTACAAAACAGCAAAGAAGCTAAACTGAGATATAATTCAATGGAAACTCTATAAATTAAAATATAAATAATGATAAACAAAGAAGAAGTATTAAAAAGAATAGGTGAATTAATAGAAGACGAGGGAATTAGTACTAAATCTAATCTTTCTACAGAAGAGTTGTTTAAAGAATTTATATTGCCTAGCCTTGATCAGTCAAAACAAACACTTTCTAGCCTATATAAATTTGAAGTCAAAAATTATAGTGGAATCTTTGGGAAGCTTAAATCAAAAATTATAAATAAGATAAAAAACATAGTTATAAATGTTGTTGAAAGAGAAAGCATGCGACAACAAAAATTTAATGAATTAGTTTATCAATCATTGCTTCTTTTGATTGATGAAAAATCAAACCAAAATCCGACTTCTTCAAGTGTCAATAAGTAAATCCATTTTGTCTATTTAAAATAGCACAACTCTATTGCTAAGATATTAAATGGTGGCTTGCGAACACTCATAATAGTATTCAGCTTCGTATAGATACAAATCATGTCATTGACAATGGACTAGCTAAATTATATATTTTAATACGTGGTTTGGGATCCCAGGCCAATATTTTATATTTTATTTTACTTACCTTATGGTTACTAAATCCAAAAGGTTTTCAACAGTGCTAACACTTGTGTTGACATTTGCATTGGCTTTCGCCCCTGCATTTGTTGCTCCACAAGTAGCTAGTGCTGATGCCCCAAGCTTGTCGTTTGCGGATATCCCAGGTGATAGCGTTACATCGGATCCTGACGGAATCACAATGACATTCGAATCTGACCAAGCTGGGTACATCATCTACAGAGGACAGTGTGTTTCTGACACTATTGTTGCTGTAGAAGGTGAAAATACTGTGACATTCAATAATGTCCCAGAAAATGTGTACGCAGAAGGTGACTGTAACATCTATGTCTTCAACGAGGCAGGAGAAATCAGTACAGCTTTAGCAGTACCAGCATTCACAGTAGATGCAACAGCTCCAAAGTTATCACTAACATCAGTTATTGATACACCAACAACAACAAGTACACCATCTGTAGGAATCTTCCTAAGTGAAGCTGCAGATAGTCTAACTTATGAAGGAGCTTGTGATTCTTCTGCAACATCTGCAGTAGCAGGTGCAAGTACTCTAACTCTAAGATCAGCAGATCTAGAAGGAGCATTTGAAAGCGGAACATACTCTGACTGTAAAGTTATCGCTACTGATGAAGCAGGAAACGAAAGTGATGCATTGTCAATTCCTTCATTTGAAGTAATTTTGACAAGTGAAATCTACATCATTCAAACTGGTGTAGCTCTACCTTCAGCATCAGGAAGTACATACTCAACATTTGCAGATGATGCAACAAGAGTAGTATCTCTAAACGTTTCACACGCTGGGGAAATTTATGCAGATGCAACATCTGATGAATGTTACCCATACCCTAACACTGTTACACCAGGAATTAATAAGATTATGCTAACACTAGATGATCTTAAATATTCTGATGGTACAGCTGACTGTATCCTAGAATACAGAGTTGCAACAGGATCAGGAGATGTGTCAGCAGCAAGTATTGCTACTGCACCTATTACTATCACTAGTTTGCCTGACTCAAGTGCAGGTACTGGTACTCCAGATACAAACGCTCCAGACATTGAAGAAACAACTGCTACGCTTGTAACACAAGCTAACGGTTCTTCAGTAGGATTCACATTCACAGTAGATGAAGGTGGAACATGGGCAATTGTTGATGATGCTGGTGCAGGAACTTGTTCAGCAGCACTAACAGGATTAACACCTGAGAACAATCTTGTTCACCCAGGGGTAAATACTATTATTGTTCAAGCTGCAGACGCAGGTCTAGCTGATGGAACATATGGTGATGGAACAAATACATGTGACATAGAAGTAACAGATGGAACAACATCTGCAAATACTGCTACTGTTAACATGCCACAATTTACTATCTCTGATAGTAAAGGACCATCAATCACAATTACTAAACCAGTTGTATCACCTGTAGCTTCAGGTGCAGCAGTTGTATTCAGATTCACATCTAATGAATTTGTTGACGCTGCAGACATCGTTGAACCAGACCTTCTATTATCAGGAGACTGTTTTGACGCAGATGTTAATACAGCATGGGATGACTTTGCTACAGATGCAGTTATCGATGACGAAGGTGCATCTGGAAATGAAGACATCGTAACACCAGGATTGACGAATGCATACAATACATTCACAATCACTGCTGGTGAGATTGATGATGGAGTTTACAGTAACTGTAAATTCAGACTAAAAGATGCTGCTGGAAACAACAGCAATACAGTAAATATCCCTACATTCACAGTAGGAGCTGCAGGACCTAAATTGGAAAATGCTGCTTACTCTGCAGGAACTATTACAAATCCTGTAACAGTAACATTCACTTCTGATAAATCAGGAACATACAGCTTTACTGATGTAGGTGGAACTGTACTAGCTTCAAGTGCATGTAAAGTAAATGGTTACGTATCTGACCTACCTCTAAAGGCAGGAGCAAATTCAGTAACATTCGACAACATGGACGATGCAGCTGCAACTTGTTACATTAGAGGTTATGACTCTGACGGAAGAGCAGGAACAATCCTAACATTTGGACCATTCACTGTTGACGACGACGGAGATCCAAAACTATCTGAAGTAACAGAAGTTGATCCAACAACATTGTCATACACATTCTATTCTTCAACAGGAGGAGACATCACTTATGATGGATTCTGCGCAAGTACAGATGTATATGCAATGAAAGGAAATAACACAATTACATTCAACGCTTTACCTGAAGGTCTAGTTGCTGATAACTGTGAAGTAACAGTAACAAGTAACGACACTGCAGATACTTTGAATGTAAGTAAGTTCACTGCTATGGGAACAACTCCTCTATCAGGAGCTGCAGGAACTGTATGGAGATTCTGGAACCCAACAACTATGGCTCACTTCTATACTGCTGACCCAGCAGAAGCTAACTATGTACGAGATAGTAACCCTAACTGGTCATACGAAGCTGCTGTATTCAAAGGTTATGAGTACACAGACGGTGCTTGTGTTGATGGAACAGAATTATTCCGATTCTACAACCCAACTGTAGGAGTTCACTTCTACACACCATCTGTAGAGGAAAAAGACTATATAATTGATACAAATCCAAACTGGACATACGAAGCTGTTGCTTACTGCGTAATGGCAGAAGAAACAACTGGACATGTTCCAATGTACCAATTCTGGTCAGATGCTAGACAGGCTCACTTCTATACAATTGATGCTGCAGAAAAAGCATATGTAGAAGCTGATCTAGGAGATATCTACAGATTTGAAGGAATCGTATTCTATGTATTAGCTCTATAGTTAATAACATTTAGAATTTCGTAACTTCAACTAAGACCCCTCTTCGGAGGGGTCTTTTTTATTTATAAATAAGTTTTTTGCAGAAGCTTAATCGAGTATAATGTATTCAATGAAAAGAAATACTTTTGATCTAATAATAGAATTTGTAAAGACAAGTTTTAAAATGCGTTATCAAAACTCAGTGCTTGGGTTCCTATGGGTTCTGATAAAGCCGTATACAATGTTTTTGGTAATGTTTGTAATCTTTTCCCATATTGTAAGATCAAGCGTTAGTAATTATTCTGTATACCTGCTAACAGGTGTAATTTTTATTACATTTATAAACGAGCTCCTTCTTTTGGGGCAATCAGCGTTGCTTGATAGAGCAAGCATTATTTTAAAAGTAAATTTTGATAGACAGATAGCAATTGTGAGTGCCTTAATAGGTTCAATTATTAACTTAGTTATAAATCTGGTCCTTATTTATATAATTGCCTTTTTTACACATGTGCCAATCACATTTGTTGGTTTTTTAATGCTTATACTAGTAATATCAATTCTATTTATTTGGGGATGGGCAATTGCTTTGTTTACATCTATTTTGACAGTTAGATTTAGAGATTTAAAAAATATAATGGAGTTATTAATGTTTATTCTTCAATATACAACTCCAATTTTCTATTCTTTAGATGATGATTTTTTGCCAGACAAAGTGGCTGATTTAATTAGACTAAATCCACTAACTTTTCTAATGAACCAAATGAGGGCAAGCATAGGTGTATATGGTTCAATAAATTTATTTTTACTTTTGATATTCTTTCTTGCAGGTATATTTACACTTTTTCTAGGTTGGCAGTACTTTAGTGTAAATGTTAAAAAGACAGCAGAATATATTTAATATGGAAACAGATACAGCAGTATTAGTAAAAAATATAAGTAAAAACTTCAAAATTCATGAAGATAGAAAGTATACACTAAGACAATTCTTTACTGCTTTATTTAATCAAGGAAAAATCAAGAATTTTAAGGCATTAGAAGACATTTCTTTTGAGGTTAAAAAGGGTGAATTCTTTGGAGTAGTTGGAAGAAATGGTAGTGGTAAAAGTACATTATTGAAAATAATATCTGGTATTTATGCGCCAGATAAAAATAAAGAAAGTGATATTAGAGTTAATGGTAAATTGGTTCCATTCTTAGAATTAGGAGTTGGTTTTAATATGGATTTAACAGGAAGAGAAAATATCTATCTAAATGGAGTAATTCTTGGAATGACAAAAAAATATATTAATAAGGTTTTTGATGAGATTGTGCAGTTTGCAGAATTAGAAGATTTTATTGAAGAGCCTGTTAAAAACTATTCTAGCGGAATGCTTGTTAGATTGGCGTTTTCAATTGCCATACAATCTGATGCAGACATTTACGTGCTCGATGAGATTCTAGCTGTAGGAGATATTTCATTTCAAAGAAAGTGTTTAAAAATTTTTAATGAAATGAAAAAACAAGGTAAAACGGTAATGTATGTAAGTCATTCAATGGAGTCTATAGAACAATTTTGTGACAGAGCAGTTTTAATTGAAGATCACAAACTAGCAAAGATCGGAAAACCAGATGAAATAACTGCTGAATATAGAAAAATTCTTTCACCAACAGATACATCTGCAGGAGGAGCAAAGAGCGAAAACAGATGGGGCTCTAAAGAAGTACAAGTAAAGAAAGTAGAAATCGGTAATAGTAATTCTGAGACATACAATTTCAAAGATAACGATGAGATTCATATCAAAGTGGATATAGAATCTCACATAGAAGTAGAGCAGTTTGCTCTCGGAATTGCTTTCTATAAATCTGATGGAACTTTATTATTTGGAACTAACTCGCTTAATAGGGAGCACAAAATAAAGTTGTCTAAAGGCGAAAATAAAACATTGAATTTTCAAGTTGAAGCAAAATACTTGCCAAGTGATGATTACGATATAACAATTGCTGCATACGATATGTCTAATAACACTCCGCTAGACTACTTGCACCAAATGTATACAATCACTGTTACAAATAACTCAAAAGATATTGGTGAGGTTGTTCTTCCAACTAAATTTGATTAAGCAATTTTCTTTAGATAACCTCTTGGGTTGAACGTTATAAAGAACTTTTCTCTTGATTCATCAACCTTAAAGTTTTTATTACTTTCTAAAAAAGCATCAATAGATTCCATTGGTCCTGGTCCAAATTCAGGATATGTTGGGTGACCATTTACATTAGAATCTTCTACAATTAGATAACTATTGTCAGAAACAAACTGATTATAAAGTTCTAATTCTTTAAGCACGTGGTCTTTAGAGTGATCAGAATCAAGTATAACTAGAACAGTCTTCGACTTTTTTGCTTCATTAGCTACCATTTCAATAGTCTCTTCAGCTACTGAAGATCCCTTATAGTAAGTAATTCGATCGTGCTGAGGTCTATTTGGAAAATCTTCAATATCAATTGTAATAATCTTGCCATTAGAGTTCATTAGGTCTAGTAGTTGCGCCATATACAAAGCACTTCCTCCTTGCCAAGTACCAGTTTCTATAATCAAGTCAGGTTTAATTTCAAAGAATATTTCTTGATAAATCCACATATCAAATGGACATTTATAAATTGTGTGCCCCATCCATTTTGTTTGTTCCCAAACTCCACTTTTATAATAAAAGTCGTGGAATGCATTTACTACTTCATCGTTTTTCATTATGGAAATATTTTTTTAATAAGTTTTATACTTTTTCTATCTAAAGATTTATTTAGAAAATCAATATGTTTTTCTTGTTTATCAACTTTCTCTTGAAGACTATTTAATTCCTTTCTGAGTACTGAATTTTCTTCTGCTTTTAAAACCCCAAGTGCGATAAATTTATATACTTCCACAAATAAATCCCTAAATTTCATATCTTGTAGCTCAGGTATTGTTTCTTTATTTTTAATTATTACACCAAGTCCATAGTTATGTTTAAACTTAAAAGAAATCCCATCAGAATATTCTTTAGCTGCTTCCTCAAATACTTTCCAAACGCCAAAATCAGATACATTAACATCATGAAAAAAGATAATGCCATCATTGCTTACCTTCTCTTTCCATGAGTCATAATCATCTTTCACAGCTTCGTAGGTATGCAGTCCATCAATATGTAAAATATCTATCGACCCATCTTCAAATTCTTTTAGTGCTTCATTAAAATACATCTTCATTAATCGTATTTCTTGCTCAGGGTAATGCTTTCTAACCATTTTCCTTACAAAGTCATAAATTTCTTCACCATATTCTCCTGTTTGTTCTTCACCTTCCCAAGAGTCAATTGCAAATATTTTTGTATCAATCGCAGAATCTTTAGCAGCTTGAGCAAACGTATAAAGTGAAGTTCCTTTAAAAGTTCCAAGCTCAGCAATTACTTTGGGTTGAATATTTCTAACTAAGTCGTAACTAAAAAAACTGTGTCCAGTCCAGGGTAAGTTATAGTCCTCAAATCCTTCTTTATAATCAAAAACTGATGGATATAAATCCCAATTATACTCAAAAAAATTACCTCCATCCCAAGACTTCATTACATCATCTAAACCTTGTTTATACTCAAATAGTGGATTATAAAATTTCCAATTTTTATTCATAAATCAAATACAAAAATATACTTTAATATTGTAACACTTCAAAATTATTGAAGTTCTTATGTATTATTTTCCTGTAATAGCTCGTTGAATACGTCTAATAGGTTTTATTATCCAGTTTATCTTTCCTTTTAAGCTTCTATATTTTTCTAGCTCTGGCTTAGCTTCATTAATAAACTTATTTAAATTTTCAATATGATTATCAAGTATTCTTATATGCGATTCAAATAATTCTTTTTGT
>JAGQLJ010000056.1 GCA_020429495.1 Candidatus Dojkabacteria bacterium | reverse complement strand
TTTTATCAGGATACTTTGCTTTCTTATATGTTTTTTAATAGTATTACTATTCTAAAAAATTCTTTCGTAAAATAAAATTATGAGGATATTGAATGACTTGCAAAAACACTGATAGTCCTGTAACAGATTACACAGTAGCATCAGATGGATCAGGAGATTACACTTCCGTTCAAGCTGCAATTGATGCTGCGATGAGTAATGGAGGAAATGCTACAGTTTGGTTAAAAAATGGAAATTATGTAGAAAATCTCACTTTTTACAGCGGCATTAATATAGTTGGGTCTTCAGGCCTAGGAGACTTAGGAGACGTTCAAATTACAGGGACTCACATACCTCCTCTTTCTGGTCATGTTATTTTAAGAAATATTAGATGGAACAGCTCCGATTATATCTTATATTCCGAGAAACCTGGAACGTCTCACATCACTTTCATCGATGCACTTTTAAATGTCACTAATGGATACACTTGCTATCTACCCTATTGGAATGGAGCTGAAGGTGGAGTTTTAGAGTTTGAAGACATTAATGCGGGCCTACCCAATCAATCTCAAGACGGAGGAATATACAATCCTTACGGAGGAGCACAGGTTTTTTTGTATAATGCTGGAATTGGGATGGGTAAAGAGCAAGAAATGCATGTTAGTGGTCAAATGGCCATGTTAGCAGGGTCTATTAATTGTCCGTTTCATCTTGACTCAGGAGCTATTCTTGAGTGTGATTCTAGCCTTATTCTGGGTGGGATGATCTTTGGTGGAAATTCCGAAGCCAGAATTTCAA
Source organism: Candidatus Dojkabacteria bacterium (assembly GCA_020429495.1). Classification (GTDB taxonomy): domain Bacteria; phylum Patescibacteriota; class Dojkabacteria; order J137; family J137; genus JAGQLF01. The sequence goes on along the minus strand of JAGQLJ010000056.1, from coordinate 1,696 downwards.
ACTCTAGAATTACGAATGATTCAGGAGCCTCCATAATAATGGAAAGCATTGGTAAAATCGAGCTAAGCTCTTGTGTTATAGACTGCTACAATAACCCTACAATTACTGGTAACAGTAAAGGTGAACTAAAAATAAGTGGCTGCACTTTCCCAAAAAATACAAATATTTCAGAAAATGCTAGCCCTCAAATTACAGGATCATTGAAAGTTGGTTGTTTAGAAGTATCTCCAGGACAAGTGAAAGTTTTCTCTAGCCTAGGACCTCCCACCAGTAAGGCACCGAAAGGCTCTTTATACTTGAGAACAGATGGACTATCTAGTAAAACAAGGTTATACATCAATATCGATGGTGAGTATGAATGGACACCAGTTCTCACTGAAAAGTGATAAACCTCTAAACACAAAAAGATAAATCAATGATTGTTAAAAATATAATTTCGAATTATGGGCTTAAGCCCCATCCTGAAGGTGGATATTACAAAATTTCATTTTGGGATTCCGAAGAAATTCCTCACTTTGCGTTGCCCAGTGAATATGCTGGACCAAGAGCTTATATGAGTTCCATTTTATATTTACTTCCTAAAAAGGAAAAATGCATTTTTCATAAAATTAAAATGAATGAAGCTTGGGCTTTTCATGCTGGTGGTCCCTTAAAACTCTATCAATTTTCTCCTACGGGTGAAACAACAGAAGTCATTCTAGGATCAGGCATCAATGAAAGCGTGTTTCATGTTGTTCCAAAGGGATTTTGGATGGGAGCCTTACCCTCGAATTCTCATGATTACTCGCTAATCAGCTGTATAACTGCTCCTGGATTCACTCCAAATGACTGGATGAAGGGAGAAAAAGAAGATCTAATTAAAAAATACCCAAGTCACATAGATATTATAGAAATGCTAACCTAAAGCAGCCAAAGATAATTAACTCTTGTATTCTATCCATTTTTGGACAATTTCTTGTTGAAATTTTTTATTCAGCTCAACAAACCCATTTCCCTGATATTTTTCAAGACAAGACTGAAAAATTCCTGCTAAAAGAAGTCCCCTTGTAAGCTGAAAATCTTTAAGATCAATCTCTTCATAATTTCCATCAAATGGATAAGGAAACCCGCTATTAACAAGACACAAACCTTCAATCCAAAGATCTTCATGACAATTAGATCGTGGTTCGATTTTTTTTCTTAAAGCCACAGCATCAAACTCTCTGTCCGAAGATGAGACACTAACCAAAAAATTCGGTCTTTTTAAATATTTATGCAAATGTTTTGGTATACTACAAGATCCTGAACACCCAATAATAGCATCACAAGTTGGTAACAAAGAAATTAATTCATTTTCATAATTATCAATAGATAAATAATCTTTATTATCTATAGTTCTAATATTGAATCTATTCCTTAAAGTTTTTTTCATGCAGGAACCGATAACACCATTTCCTATAACAAGAATATCTTTAATCTGTGACTCTTTTTTATAAATGTGTTTTTTCAACCTATTTACACACAAATCAATAACTAATGGTGTTTCATAAATCAATTTCGCCTTACTTCTAGCCACATTAATTATAGGAAAGTTGATTTTTTCACTATTTAATTTATTAAATCCAGAGCTTGTTTGTTCAATACCAGAAAAACTATATTTATTAATATATTTCTTGTTAAATAAAGAAAGTAAACTTCCGCCTTCATCTAAGAGAAT
>JAGQLJ010000055.1 GCA_020429495.1 Candidatus Dojkabacteria bacterium | reverse complement strand
TAAGAAAAGCAATAGATTTTATTATATCTAGAATTGATGTAAATACAGGTCTTGTAAAGCCAAGTTATGATTTATGGGAAGAACATTTTGGAACATTTACTTTTACCTCTAGTGCAGTATACGGAGCGCTAACTTGTGCTGCGGAAATTGCAGACGTATTTGGAAAAGAAGATAAGAAAGAAGAGTATCTAAAGCTGTCAAATTTGGTAAAAAATGGTATCTTAGAGTATCACTATAATTCGGAAACAAAAGCTTTTTATAAAAGAGTTATACATAAGGATCACAGTATTGACGGTACTGAACTTAAAGACGATACCGCAGATATGTCATCTTTATATGGACTTTTTAGATTTAGAGTTTTAGAGTCAGATGATGAACGTTTAATAAATATGAAAAAGTACGTTCAAGATACACTTCAATGTTCTACTCCAATAGGTGGAATGCCTAGGTACGAAAACGATAGATATTTCAAGGTGATAGAAACTGTGCAAGGTAATCCTTGGGTAATTACTACAATGTGGATGGGACAATTATGCATTTCACAAGCAAAATCATTAGATGAATTAAAAGAGTGTAAATATTATATTGACTGGGCAAATCAACATGCATCAAGAACAGGAATTTTATCAGAGCAATTGAATCCAACTAATGGAATGCAAATATCAGCATCACCATTAACTTGGAGTCATACAGAATATATTATTACGGTTTTAGACTATATTAAGAAATATGAGGAACTGCAAAATGCAGAGAATCAAACAACATAATTTATGAAAGTATTAATGTTTGGTTGGGAGTTCCCACCATACAACAGCGGAGGATTAGGAGTAGCGTGCCAAGGGTTAGCCTATGCTCTTTTAAAAAGAGGTATAGATATAACCTTTGTGCTACCAAGAAAAGTTCTCATTGGTGATAATACTATTCCTTTTGCATTTGCCGATAAGATTGGAGGCCTAACCATCAAAGAAATCAAAAGCAAAATAACCTCTCCTTATTTAACTTCTATGTCTTCTTCTAAGACTTTAGAGTATGGTGGTGTTGACCCTTCATATAACTACTACTATGATCTATTAAACGAAGTTTTACTTTATGCAAGAAATGCAGCAAAAGTAGCACTTCAAAGTGAGTTTGATTTAATTCATGCTCACGATTGGTTATCTTTCAAAGCAGGAATTGCTGCAAAAGAAGTAACAGGAAAACCATTGATTGCTCATATTCACGCCACAGAATATGATCGAAGTGGAGATAATCCTAACCCTTTAATTAGAGCAATTGAACTAGAAGGATTTTTAAAAGCAGATAAAATAATAGCTGTTTCTAATTTTACTAAGCAGATTGTTGTAGAAAGATATGGAATTGATCCAGCTAAAATTGAGGTTGCACATAATGGTGTAGATCTTGCCGAAATTGATTATGACGAAGTTGCTAAAGCAAATATTTTACGAGCAAGTAAAGATGCTGGCTATAGCATTGTACTATTCCTTGGTAGACTAACCTATCAAAAAAATCCTGAAATGATGCTTCGCGCTGCAAAAGAAATATTAAAATATAATCCAAAAACATTATTTGTATATGGTGGTTCAGGTGATATGGAACAGCAGCTAATGCATATGGCAGCTGAAATGGGAATTTCTGATAAAGTAATATTTGCAGGATTTGTAAGAGGAAATGATAAACACAAACTATTTAGAATTGCAGATGTATTTATAATGCCATCTATTTCTGAACCTTTTGGAATTGTACCTTTAGAATCTTTAGCTAATCACACACCTGTAATTATTTCAAAACAGTCAGGAATTTCTGAAGTTTTAAGAAATTCACTACAAGTAGATTTCTGGGATGTAGATGAGATTGTTAATAAAATTGTCTCTGTTTTAAAATATAGTTCACTAAAGAATGATTTGAGTGAAAATGGATATAACGAATTACCAAATATTTCTTGGGATAAAACTGCAAGTGAAATTATTGATGTTTATAACAAAGTAGTTTAGGAGGTGTAGGAACGGGTGTAGGGACAGGTCTCAGACCTGTCC
>JAGQLJ010000054.1 GCA_020429495.1 Candidatus Dojkabacteria bacterium | reverse complement strand
ACTAATGCATCAGTATCTAGATTTCTTACAGCAGTATTGATACTTTGAATAGTTGTGGTAAAGTCAACCAAACCCTTACTTCTTCGGCTCAAAGAAGTAAAAACATTAGCAAGCTCAGTTAGAACCTTGATTGAAGGAACAACATCATTTGTAAAGTCAATAGATTGTGCGCTTTTGCTAAATCCATTAACAAAATCTTTAAATGCTTGTGCAGCATTTCTTAAATTATCTTGTAATGCAGAAAAATCTCCTACATCTGCAAACTGTTTAGCAGATTTAGCAAATGTTTTAATAGCATCTGTAATATTTTTTAAATCAGTCGCTATTGTACCTGTTAATCCACTTTGTAACTGGGTTAAAACATTGATGAAACCTTCAAGTGCTTGAACAGCAGCTTTTAAAACATTTGGTAATTCCCCTACATTTTGCCCAGATGAAAAACTACGTAGTGCCTTACCGAGTTGTTGTAAACCATTAGCAAATGAAGGTAATGCAGATGAAAGATTTTGTAAGTTTAGTGCTTCTAGTTCTTTTAAACCAGTAGTTAGTAATACAAGATTAGATATAACAGTTGTAGGTATACCTTGTAATTTAGTTAATCTATTTAAAGCAGTAACTAACTGAGAAACACCTTTACCAAATTTATCAAAATCTTCTGGTTTAGTTCTTTTAAACTGGTCAAGAAAATTGTTAATTTCTCCATTAAATTTTGAAAAATTAACGTCCTTTAATCTATTAGCAGCATTAAAAAATGCTGTAACACTTCTAGCAGTATCAAGAATTTTCTTGCTCGAACTATTTTCAATATTTCTTAAAAATGAAGTGCCATTATTATTAGCACTAGTAGGAGTAGAACGATTTAATTTATCAAGAGCATCAGCAAACTTATCAATTGCAGTGGCACTAGACTCTACTTTCCTGCCTTCAGGAAACTGAAATTTAGAAAAATCAAGTCTATTAATAGCACCAGCGACTTGCTCAAAAGCACGATTTAAATCACCTAAGAGACTATTAGCTTGTTCTCCTTCTGATAGAAAAGTATTTATATTTTCAAGTGCTAAACCAACAGATATTGTTCTATCAACTGCCATTATAAATTAGAAACTCCACTTTTAAATCTTCGTAAAATTAACGAACGATTTTCATCTGTTATTTGCTCAAGAAATTTACGTGCAACAATTCCATTTTCTGAATTTTCAATATCAATATATCCAGTATCCGCACCAACTGGTGTACTTGTTGATAAGCTATTTGGTCGAGTGCCTTGTGAATAATCAGTAAATATAGCAAACCTAATACTTGTACCGTTGTTTAACCAGTTTACTATATTAGCAGATGTAACAATATCACCAGCTACATTTCTAGACGCAGCGTTATCAAGAGGAACGACATAGTAGGTAAAGCTATCTGAATCTTCTTCAATTACCAAACCAAATTGTATATCAGAATTAAATGGAGCTACATAACGTTCTAAAGCACGTTGTAAAGTTGATTCTGCTATATTTCTTTGCAGAATCTTTAGATTATCAGTAATTTTATTAAAATCTATCGGCTCTGCTTTTGTAACTTTGACTGGCATAGTTAAAAATATATCATATTTTACTCTATAAAAAAATAAAGTGCTGTTTGTAAGCAGCACTTTTAGAAACTATATTTGATTTAATTAACTATTAATAATATCGACTACAGCTTCAAGGTCTTCAGTGCTAAGTGCGTAATTTTGAACATAAAGAATTTCTAAATGTTTAGGATTACTAAAATCAAATCGTTGCGAATCTGTTTCCAGTGGTGCTAATTGTAGGGGTAGAATCCATGAATTATCTTCTGGTAAACCATCAAAGAGTTCAAAAACTCTATATGTAGCGATAGATTTAATTAAATTCAAAAATCTTTGTACTGTTTCAAGTTGCTCTTTTGTACTACCTTCTTTTACTTGTCCTTTTTCATCTAAGTTAGTTTTTAGAAAAATAGTTGTCAAATATTCTTGAATCTTAGCCGCAGGAATACGATTCTTATGATAAAGTAAACGTGTTCCATTTGCAGTAACCAGTAAATTTTCTGGCAATGACTCTGCCTTTACAACAATTTCTGATTCATTTGATTCTTCTGTTTTTCGTGCTGGCATGAAAATTCCTTTATTTTTTACTCTTACGTTCTGCCTCAATTTGAGCAGCGTCTTCCTGGTGTAAATGCACCAGTTTATCTAATCTATTTAATGCAATGGCTGATGCTTTATCATCTAAAGACATGGAGCCATGTAACCATTCGTTCCAAGGTATACCACTTTCAGAAGCTACTTTATATTCATCAAGTGGATTTACTATTTGTAAAGAACCGATAATAACAGGTAACTGCTCAATTCCTGTATTAACAGCATTTTTAATGTTAGCATCTCTAATATCTAGTCCTTGTCTGACATAAGAAATAGAATTAAAAAATTTACTAACTCTAAGTTCAGTTAATACAACTGTATCAATTAATTTTTCTCTATCCGAATCATTAGCAAATAAATGATATAACAAAAAAGCAAATTTTTCTTGTTCTGGCTTCATGTGGTCGATTAAACACATATTTTCCCACATAATACGCCATTCATTATTTAATAAATATTTACTATCAATGTCCAGAACAGAACGTTTAATAATGTTCTTAAATATCTCAGTAGCTTTATATGATGCATAAAGCATTATAGAATGATTATAAAGCGGATGATGGTAATTTTCAATAACTCGTCCATCATCCAGTGTAAATAGTGGAGGTTTTGGTTCTGGAATATCTAATTGTATATTGAAAATATCTATATTAGAAATTGACCTAACGTCAATTTCACAACCATTGATAAGCATACTACCTACCTATGATTACAAAACCTTTATCAGTTTGATTACTATTTGCTGTAGGTAGCAAAAGTTCATCATTGGTTGGGGTTAACAAAATAATTCTTCCACTTATTACAATATAATTTGGATTTTTAGGAGATATTCGCATTTCTAGAACATGCATATTTCTACTTAAACTATCACCTAGTTTAGTATATGAATATCCACCATTGATGGTTTGTCCGATTACTAAATTACCTGTGTTGTCTAAATAAGAAATATAGCCTACATAGTGGTCAAACCAAACCCATTGTTCTACATATTTATCTTTATGTATTCTTTTCCATCTTTTACCATTATTAATAGTTTTATAAATATTACCTGCATCAGTGGCAATTACATAAGTATCAATGGACAAAAAGGCTACCTTAATAATATTTTCTGTAGATACTAGAC
>JAGQLJ010000053.1 GCA_020429495.1 Candidatus Dojkabacteria bacterium | reverse complement strand
TACGCCACTTACACGTTTCGCGTTAAGAGCAACCTCAACAAAGTTGAGCATTGTCTGCGAAGCTCACTGCGTTACGCTTCACTGCATCCAAAGCAAGGTTGCTCTTAACGGTGGGGCTAAACCAAATTACGATTGCAAAAATTCAATCCTTTTACCATAATCTTCTGCACCTTTTAAATGGTTTTGTCTTAATTCCTCATAGTGTTGTGATAATCTACTTTTTACACCTAAAAGGATTTCTTTTTGCTCTTCAACGTTAAAGTCATTTAAGAAGTTTTGTGTTAAATCTTCAATCACTTGTGACGTACTTGGTCGTGCTTTTTCAGCCGACATAATTGGTCTGTCATTTACTAATGTGTCATTCATTTTATTTATGTTTAAATTAATATTCAACTTTGTTGCCGAATTTGTCGGCTGGCAGCACTTAACAATAGCTAAATCGTAATTTGATTCCGTATTTTTTGTTCTCGGTATTTATGAGTAAACTCAAAATCCCTACTCAAAAAATCCAGAACTACGTTTAGCCCCACCGTTAAGACCTCAACTAGCAAGCTAGTTCCAAATCCGCAAAGCTCGTTTCACTCACTTTTACCGCGTCTTTGGGTCGAGGTCTTAACCGTAGGCGTAAACCCAATAAAATAAAGCCTTGCGATGCTACGCATCGACTAAAGTTTTAAATATCTCACGCAATTCCACAACAGACCCAATTACTTCATCATAGATTTTGTACATTAATTCTGGTTCTTGTTCAATAGGCTGAAATACGTACACTTTTTTACCAGCACCTTTCATCCATCCAGCTTCAGTATTAGCACTTCTACCACAAGGCAAAACCATTACACAACAATCAGCCCACTTCATTGCATCAAAATCATGTTTGAAACCCTTTTCGGCAATTGGATGAATTAGGGCTTGTTTGTATTCGTCAGTAGTCCATTGTTCCCAATTCTCGTCAATGTCAGACCAAGCAAAACCACTATTACCCTCTGTTGGATTTCTGAAATCATAGACTTCATGTCCTAATTCTCTTAATTCGGTTACAACTGATGGTTGAAATGGATTTCTCCAACTACTTGCTACATAAATTTTCATAATATATTTGTTTAAAAAGTTAATATTCTTGACTATCGACACGCTTGCTAATTGTCGAGGCTTAACATCGCGTAAATCGGAATGCCCTGACTTCTTTAGACCTTGCGGTCTGGCTTTATTTTATCGGGTCTTGCGTATTTTGTTCTCGGTATTTATAAAACAAGTTTTAAAATCCCTTCTCAAAATCCACAACACTCCGTTTACGCCTACGGTTAGTGCCAATTATAAGAACGGCACTCGTTCAATTCTGTAGCCTTCGTATTCGATAGGCAATTTTCGTTTTGATAAGGTATTGTAAGCCCAACCATGAGCAATACAAGCCTTTTTTAAATTTCCCCAACATTCAATAGTTTGTAATGTCGGGGTAATTATCACTATTACTGTTTGTCTGTTCATTATGCTAATTTTAAAAACCCATTTTCAATGACAACTTCTTTTCTGCTTAACCACATATTCACAGTTTTTTCTACTTTTTTAGAAAGTAACTCAATATTAACTGAACCGTTTGAAAGTCTTATTGCTAATTCTCTTCTGCTGATAATTTTGTTTTCTGTTTTCATCGTTGTAAGTTTTTGTGTTATTATTATGATGTAAATATACAACGTATTTTTGCGTTTACCAAATAAAAAAGCAATTATTTTTAAAATATATGCAATTTAGTTTGATTATAAATAACTTGCACTAACACACAATAAAGCAAATGGCTATATTCGTGGGTATTCAATTGTTCTACCTCGCTCAAACGGCTATGCAATTTGATAGGTTAGTAGCCCGTAATCAGCCACTTGCCTTATTGCCACCGTTGTGCTTAATACTACTTTAGTTCTATTAAAAAAGCCCCTTTTTCATTTGGCTCATCTGCAACAGAAAAAAAATAAGTGCTTTTATCCATATCAATATTAAAGCAATCTATAAAGTGGTTTGCAAGGTCTTTGCTTGTAAAACGTAGTCCGTTATCATTTATAGATTTTGTTCTTAACATAAAAGCATCTGGCTCATCATCTTTAAACATATAGGCTTTTTTTTGCTTATAATTGAAACCAAACATTACACCATCATCATTTTTTAGTTTAGTATTTTCCTGTGCCTTTTCACTTAATATAAATCTATTGCCATTTATTTCAAGTTTTAGAGTAGGGCTTTTTCTTCTGAAACGTCCGTTTGTTCTTCTAACGTATAGTAATTCTTCCATAGTTTTTGATTATTTCACCGTACTAAGCACAACAACGTGTATAGTGCATAGCTTAGGTAGTTGTTTATTTATTAAATTATATCTCATTTTATAGGTAGTTTTATACTTGTATGGTAGTGAGTTTTTACGCTACGACACCATACACAAAAACGTTAGGGTTTAATGGTGCATCGAGCACCATAAATCAGCCTTTTAAAAATTAGTTCCCCCATTCTTGACCACAGCTATTACAATGGTAACCGTTATACCCGTTAGAACAGTGGTCAGCAGTTTGTGTCACATTACTTGATTGACAATTGATACAATTTGTTTTCATTTTACTATGTTTTAGATTATTAATAATTTTTAAAATTCTTAAAGATTTATTCAATTAAACCCTAACTCGCAAAGCATGGCATCGCATCGATTAAGGTCAATGTTTGTTTGTTTTCAATATTTCAAATCGCTACACCACTCCACCTAACATTGTTTAAGTTTTTATCAAAATGGCAAATCATTGTCTTTAGGATCTGGGCTACCAAAAGCATCATTTGGTTCAGTTTTAGGTAATGGATTATCTGACCATGGCTCGAATTCCTTCAAATCCTCAAAGCGCA
>JAGQLJ010000052.1 GCA_020429495.1 Candidatus Dojkabacteria bacterium | reverse complement strand
ATCTGAATAAGTAGCTTGGATTTTAGCCAAATCTTGGATAGTTCCCTCGTCAGCAATAGTTAAAGTATAAGATTCGTATGCAACAGTTTCGGTAGTAGGAGCAGAAGAATAAGAAACTAATTTTTCAGCTTTTACAAAAGGAGAGATTCGAGGATGAACATTAATTTGATTAATGTAATCATCTACCATTACTTCTACATCTGCTGTACATCCAGATACACAATCAGTGCAACAAGGAGTATGATAGACAAATGTTTCAGTCAATGGTTTTGCTCCAAAAAATCTTGTTGTAGGAGAACCTTCCAATTGTAAATGAAGAGTGTAAGTTTTATCACATTCTGCATCAATAGTTTTACAATCAGTTGTTCCATCCCATCCAATAACAACTTTATGTTGTTTAGGTTTAACAGGACTTGATTTACGCCAAGCAATCAATTTAGATGCTTGAATTGGAACAGATTTAAAACTCATTGCAGCATTTGTCCAGGAAATTTTTTCATCATTAGGAGAACCCATTGCGATAATAATTTCTGGAACTGCTTTTGCATTAGCGGTTGCTGCGCTAAGAGCTTTGTAGTTTTTACTGTTAAAAATACCTAATTGTAAAGGTACTAAATCAGCAGTGGTTTTTGACCCATCGGTCAGTACTAAACCTGAACCAACAAAATAGTTAAAGGTTGTAGATTGTGCGGAATTTGTCATTTTTTAATAATGTTTTTTGTGTTAAAATTTTTCTTTAATGATTCGTTAACTCTTTCTTCATTTATAATATAAAAATTTATTCGCTCATTTGCAAATTTTGTTGAGAAATTTGATTAGAAAATTGATTTTGCATATCTCCTGATAAAATCCTAACTGCTTCATCTATACACATTTCCACTATGTCATTAGGCATTTCAGGATTTATTTGAGTAGATGATGAACCATCTTGTTTTATATAACCTGGTATATCTATTGCTCTAGGTCTTCTAAGATATGTTAAAAATAATTTAGACACTTCAAATTTATCTAATGTAAAAACTTTGATGTTATTTTCTACAATTGTACCAATTGTCTCCCCCCATTCAAAATTAGGATTAGTATTTTCATTTCTAAGTAAAGTATTTAGATTAGACTCTTCTTGCAAATAAATAAAAATTTCTTTTTTGGAACAATCTTTTCTAGATGCTAAACAAGTTACTCTGACTAAATGAAAATAATCGTTTGGAAGACTTTCAGACAAATAGTAACCATCTTTTTTAGAAACTGATAAAATTTTAGGCTCGGGGTTTAAAAGTATTTTTAAATCATCTACCCTTTTCCTGCTTGATTCTATACCAGTTTTATAGTTATTATTTTTCCCATATAATCTGTTTATAATATTTAATTGAGCTTTATTGAATGCTTCAACTATATTGTAAACAGATATATTTTCATCATCTTGTGTATCGACTTTGTTTAAGCGATACTTGATTTTGAGTGCTATGTCTAGACTAGTAATCATTATACAATTCTAACTTCTTCTTGAACATCATTTTTAATTTCTTTAAACAGTTCCATATTTTTGGCATCTGTCAAATAATAATACATATCGTCAGCAGTTTTACCAAGCGGTTGTAAAGTTTTACTGTATTCCCAGTCTTTTGTTTTTGTATTAAGTCTGATTACATTAGTCAAAATAGCATATTTGATAATTACTTTAGCAAGCAACTCTTCTTTACTCATTTCAGAAGCCTTGATGAAGTTTTTATAAAATGTGTCCCCACCTTTAACTTTTTCTCCATCAATGATACCATTAATATAATCATCAGCTCTTTTATACAATCTCATTTCAGATTCAACATTATATCCTTTATTAGCAGGTAATAAATGTTTAATGACTAAAATGAATTTTTCTTTATCTTTTGAAGATAGATTATCAAGAATTGAAGTAGCTTTATTCATTTCTTTTTTCAGAGAAACTTCTTGCTCAACATCTCTATCTGCGTTTGCAATATAATATTTGTATTCCTTGTTTGATTCTCTTGCTGTAGATAAATCAGGAGCAATTTCAAAAAAAGGATTATGCTTTGCATTAGTCTTAATAATCTCTATTTTGACTAATGATTCTGGGTCATTTGGGTCAAGAACTGTCATGTCAGATTTTAACTCAATTACCATATTAGTATAAAATGGATTGGGTTTAACAGATTCATCACCAGGTTTCTGAGGAACAGCTACATTGTCTAATCTAAAATGAGGGAATTTTCTATTTAAATCCGCTACTTTTTCTTTTATAGCTTTTCGTTCCTTCTCTCTTGTTTTTTCATCTAGTTTATCTAGATAGAATGCATCTACATCAAATCCAGTAAGATATTTTCCATATAATGCTGGAACTTCGATATAAGTTTTTGAACCAGGAAAGGCTGCAAAGCCATATTCGCTTAATCCAATTGAATCATTTTCTTTTTGTAAAAAAGGTTTAATAATAAGTGTTGCCATTTTTCTTTTTTTTATTTTTCTTGCTTAATTAAAAATAGGAGTGGGTTTTCTCTTACCCACTCCTTTTGAGATTATCTTATTTTGAACCTGTCATTGGGTTAATCAATTCAAACATCAAAGATTTAGTTGGGTCTACCAACCACATGTTAGCATGTCGCATAGATATAGTACCTTTGATACCTGAGAAATTACCACTAGAAATGAAGGTTGCATTTTGGTCAGCCCAGTCAATATTACCAATCAATTTTTGATAACGCAATTTATCATCATAAGCCCATTTAACCAATTTGATATTATCTGCTTCAATATCATTCAAATCATATAAAATACCTGTAAAAGAAGACAAACGATAATTTCTGTCAATTTTAGGATTAGAAATGTTGTTTGCAAATACAGGGTCTAATGCAGGTTTATGAACAATAGTGATTTTGATTTTAGGGAAGGTTTTCAAGAAGAAAGATTTAAATCTCATAGTGAAATCTAACTCTTGTCTATTACCTGAAAGGAATCTTTCTGATTCTCCAACTTGAACAACCAGACCCGCAGCAATAAATTCTTTTTTAATTTCTTTTTGCAGGAACTCGTATAAACCAGCACCAACTTCAAACAAGAATTCTCCTTCTGCTTGGAAATCAATACGATGTTTAAAATGCTCTTCAATACGTGCTCTCAAGAAATCTAAGGACATTGTAGGGAAGTTATACTTAACTACAGTACCATAGTTTCTGTGCTGCCAGTAAAGACCTGGAGATGTTTGCATGGTGTCAAATTGTACAGAAGTAGTACCACCTGTTCCCCACATAAGGTTCATAGTCCACTCATACATTAATTGATCCATAGTAGCTCGTTCAATTTCCATGAACCAGTTTTTACCAATAATATCTTTTTTAGCAGCTTTCGCATCACCTTTATAAACCTCATTGACAATTTTAGTAATGTTAGTAGAAGGTTCGCCAATCATATATTTGTAAGCGTCAGAACCTGGTGCAAATTTGTACAATTCCCATACACGGAAATCTGTACCCATATCCTTAGACTTACCTGACTGCAACTGAATCAAAGATTTCTTATCAATGGAAAATCCTTTTGCAATTTCAGTATTAGAAAGTCTGTAATGCCAAACTCTTTCACCAACTTCAGATTGGAATGTAGATGCTACAGTATCATTGTTATCACCTCTACGAGATGTAATTTTGTAATATTGTGTACCTGGTGACAAAAATTCTTTTGACAAGTATGCGTTTTTAGCAGCAACTCCATCAATTTTCAAATGATGTACCCAACGATCACCATCTTTATACGGCTCTTTAGTTACAATCAATTGAAACTTATTGTGGATGTGGTCATAAGTAATTACATTAGTAACAGAGAAAGGTCTGTTAAAAGCAACTTTAAACTCTTGACCATCAATACCTGGTTTGTCACTTTCTGACAAATCTTCTACAACCATTGGATTTTCCAATGCGACAGCAGTTGTCCAAGTAAAACCTTTATCAGATTCTACTGATACTGTAGTTTTTGCAATTTGGTCAAAATTGTAAAGAGGTTGAACATTTCTAAAGATTTGTGTCCATGTTTTAACAAGTCCTAAGTCATCCATAGGAACTTCTTTTCTGATACCCGCAGCAAATAAATTGCTTTCAGTGATGTGAGTGTTTGGGTTGTAATACTGTTTGTCTTGTACTAAGACCCCCTGTTGTAATAAATTTGGTGTTGACATAATTTAATAATTGTTTAATTTTTTTAGCATGCGCCTTTTACTTTCATTCCTCCTTTCATAGAGGCTTTGTTTTTTGTAATTTTTGGAGCAGGTAATTTAGTTGAAACTTTTTTACCTACAGATTTAGTCATTTTTGTCATAATTAGAAAATGTTTCCTGGTTTTTTAATAGTTTGTTTCTTAGGTTCATCTAGAGAAGTTACTTCTTTGGAGACTGTTTTCAATTGTCGAATAGACTCTTTTGTTACTTTTTTATCTGCTTCAATATTTAATTTCTGAATTAATTTATCAGGGGCTGTAGCAGCTAAAGTCATTAAGACTAATCTTTTATAAGTTTCTTTAGGGTTTTCACTATTGATATAAGAATCAATTAATGCTGTCAATCCTAATTTTTCTTTGTTATCTGTAGGTCTAACTGCAAAAGAGGATAGTACTGTTGCAACTTGTTCTTTTTCAGGTTTTGTTAACTTCAACCCAAAAATGTTTTCTTCTTTCAATGCTTCACCTACATAATAGCTGTGATATTTTTTGAACTGTTCTTTCTCCTGCTTTTGTTTAATTATTTCTTGTTGTTTTTCTTGTTGTTTTTTATCTAAGTCTTGAGAAATAATATCTTTTGCATCTTCAAACTCGCTATCTAATTCATCTCTATCTATAATCTTTTCAATTTGCTTATTGACCCATTCTTGGTCTTTATTTCTTTCTTTTGCCTGACGTTGATAGTATTTTCTTACTATCTTCTCCTTTTGTTCTGGTGTAGGATTTTCTGGAATGGATTCAATTTCTTGATAGTCCTCTAAGTCTTTAACAATGTCTGCAATTTTAATTCCTTGTAATTCACCAGTAACTAATTTTTGCATTGTAGGGCTCAATCTAGAAAGTGCTTCTTCTAATACTACCTCAGCAATTTTTTCCCCTTTTAATTGTACATTTTGATTAAACAGGTCAGCAAATTGCTCCTCGTTATACTGTAAATTTTCAGGGTCATCACCTTCATAAATTTGAAAATCCTCATTGTGTTTTAGAATAGTTTGGACTACTTTCCCAAAATCATTACCTTCAAATCCACTTTGCCCTTCTTTTTTATCAGATGGTTCTTCTTCTTCTTCAAATAATGTAGAAGGAGGTGTATCTACAATAGATTCTTTTTTTTCTTCTTTGGGTTCATCTTCAAATAAACTTTCTGAAGTTGATGTTTCTTTTTCTAATTCTTCTGGAGCAATTGGTTCAAATAAAGAACCGATTTCAGTAGGGTTAAAAATATCCCCCATTTCTTTTTCTATTTCTGCCATGTTGTAAAATTTTTCTTCGTCATTAATAATTTAATAAGTTATTGTTACAAATAGAATTTTTTATTGATATGTTAACAATAATTTAATATTCTATTTCTTTTTCTCTCTACCTTGTTTATTTATGAGTGCTACTTTTTCATCATTTTTCATATTTGCTAAATCTCTGGATATTTCCATTTGCTTCATACGTTCTTTAGAAGCTATTTCTTGTTTTTTTAAATTAACTTTCTCCCTCTCTATAGCTGACTTTGTTTGAAAATCTTTTTGTTTGATATTTCTATCTTGTTCTTTATTAAGGATATCTGCATATGATTTTTCTTGTTCTAAATTGAATCTTGAAACTTCTAAAGCATCATTAATTCCTGATTGGTCAATATCATTTTCTCTAGCCATTCCTGTAGCTTTCACTTCTGCTTCATACATTCTAGCTAATCTATCTCTTTCATTTTGGTCTGCTGTAAATATTCGTTCTTTTTCTTTTTCAGCAGCTTGTGCTTCTAATTGCTGTTGGAGCATTTGTTGTTCATGCTGTTGTTTTTGCTGCTCTTGTTTTCTAAAGTTTTCTAAAGAAACTGCTAAAGTATCTTTGATTTTTCTAGTGTCAGTAGCTTCCAACATTACAATTTTATCCAAATCTGTAGCCCCAGTTGTGTTATTTTGAATAGCAAATTGTCTAATTTGTTCCAACACTCGTTGAGTATCTGTATTAGAAGTTAAGAAAATATTAAATCTGCGAAGTAAGAGGTCTGATGTGTCTAATTCAAATAATACATTTTCTACATCTGAGTTAAGGTAATTTACTCTTGATATTGGTTTTTTAGATTCGATATATTTTTCAGCATCTAAAATCATTGACTTCAATTCTCTCATCAAATTAGTATGGTTGAAGAAGTATAATTCTGTCTGTGAGTAAGAATTGTTTATTGCCTGATTTACTCCTGTAGCAGTTTCTTGTGAGTTAATAGAACCCATCCTTTGAGGAGATATACCAATAACTTTCATTATTTGTTGCTCACAATAATTAGCAAGTTCAATGCGAGATTTAAACCTATCATTATTTAATAGATTTACAACACTGGGTTGTTGCATTGCAGGACTACCTTCCAAATTAGAAGAAGAATTATCAACAACTCCTAAACCAGTATCTTTAGCAGTCATGATAAATTTAAGCCAATTATATTTCCCCCATGTACCGTCTAAAGATTGTTGAGGAATTAATCTTTGATCCATTATGTAAAATAGACCTATCTCCGTTTTGGCAAATTTATCAATTTCGTTCATAAAACCATTATACATTACTTGTAATGCCTTAGTTTTATCAATGAGAGATAACTTACCTACGTTCATGTTTTTTTCAAAACCATCACATCCCACTACTGGAATTTTCGGTTTGAAGGGTTGATGTTCATCTGTAAATTGATATTCTATTGGTTGTACATCTATATATATCCATCCTCTATTTACATCTGCATTTAAATCATCAGTCTTTTTACCAAATATAGATTTGTCTAAATATTCATTTTCATTAACTACTGTGGAAGGAACTGAACCATATGCAAAATTTAATTTTGTTCCTTTCCATACTTGTGGTGCGTAAAAATACTCTAATTCTTCTCCTGCAATTAAGTTTTTATCTTTGTCGTAAACAGGTTTTATAGTAACTTTAAAAGTATCATCTACTATCTTTTCTATTCTCACTCCTTCATAGACAGCAGTTAATTTTGCTAACCTTCTTCTAGACATCCAGTATCCTTCTGTAACTAATACTTTTGAAGATGCGTCTAATTCTACACCTCCCATCATATATTTAAAAGCAATGAGCTTTTTTTCATTTAACATGAGAGACTGATTATCATCTGGCTGCAATCTTCTTTCTGAAAAAGTCGGAGTGACTCCTAAAGGAGTGTTGTATTTTTCAATGAGAGCCTTATCAATTTTATCTCTATATTTAGCAACTACATCATGAATAGTTGTCCAATATTGTCTTGAAACTAAATCTGCGTCAGATGTGTATTTGACATGTTTTGGTTTTATAACTAAAGTATCATATGGATTCCAATTTATAACTTCTACATCGTTGTCATCAATTCTAATTTCGGAGTAGGCTTCATCTGCAATTAATTGATGTTTGAATAACTCTATTTCTATTTCTTTCAATTTGTATTTAAATTCAGCTTGTTCTAAAGTCCTATTAGCCCATTCCTCGTAATTATTTTTATAATTTCGATTCATGAATTTTTGAATTTCTGGAATAGACATTGCTTGTTCTACAGCTTGCTGCATTTGTTCTTGAAATTCAGGACTATCTTGACTAATTCCTTGACTTTCAAGCTTTTGAGCAATTTTGGATTGAGCTTTTTGTTGGAGATATTGAAGCATTAATTCCTTTTTATATTCTAACGCCTCATTTGTAGAATACTCATCTACAGCTTTTACTTTTATATGATCGAATTTTTTTAGAAGTTCCCCTGTCAATACATTAATGATACTTGGTACAATAGGATAAAATTTCAAATCGTCTGCAATTATATCAGAATCTGCCAACAGAGAATCCTCCATCGCTGTTTCCACTCCATCAAATATATTTTTATAGATATTTATATCTGTATCAATATAATCTTCTACATCTATGACTCCTTGAGCAACATTATAGTTTTTGATTAACCTAGAGCGTTTTTCAGGAAGAAAACCTTTTAGTAATTGTTCCATCCAATCCAGATTAGCTCTTTTCCACAATTCATCTTTTTTATCAGAAGGAAGAGCTTGAGGTGGCTGTCCGAATATATTACTGTTGTATATTATTGGCATTTAATAATTTTTTAAGATTTGAGTGAGAAAATCTATTCCTCAACATTAATTTAGCACTTTTTTGATTAAAATTTGTATTTTCTTTTGTATCTTTAGGTATTACTCCTCTAACTTCGTTATATTCTGCTTGCAATAAAGCTAGCCCAAATGAGATACAGTTGTGAACTGCTATATTTTCAGCAATATAAGTATTTTCTTTTTCTACCCCTATATTGTATACATAACCTTCATAATCTTTTACTTGTATATCTTTTATTTTTAACCAATACCCTTCATTAGTTTCAATGAAAGAACTTCTGACATGTTTTTTAATTGGTTTTACAATATCAAAACTATTGTAAATTTGAGATAATTTATTTATATCTTCGTTATAAATACAACATTCATATTGGTCATTAAAGTTAATTTTTTTTAATGTTTGTTTTCTACAACTAGATAATATTCCTTGATTAAATAGCATTTCTCTAACACTTTCTATGACATGTTTTTCAGTACAAGTCAATGAGCATGAATATCTATTATACCCATCATAATTTCTCCCATTATTTAAAGAACCATCTGCTGCAAATAACCCAGCTATGAAATAAATATTATTTTTATCCGTAAAAATATCTTCATGAATAAATTTATTATTCGGAGTCCCACAGTATTCATAACACATTTCTGTTAATTTATACGATGTTATTTGAACAATTAAACATTCTTTTGTTTTATGTTTTTTATAACAAGCAGGATTTAATTTATTTTTCTCAATATAAGAAGAAATTTTTAATTTTCCTTTATTTATATTATTTCTATAATGTTCTTTAACCAATCTATCTCTATTTGGGTCGAGATTGTTTAGTATATTCACTAAGTTTTTTGCAATATGTTCCTGATCCATACTCAAAAATATTTGTAGTTGATTTTTATTTTTCATAGATATATATCCATCTCCTAAATACCAACCTAAGATATACAACTCTTCTTTAGAAAATTTAGAAGTTTTAATAATATTTTTCTTCTTTGGGAAAAATACATAATCATCTTTTGTTATATTTTTTAC
>JAGQLJ010000051.1 GCA_020429495.1 Candidatus Dojkabacteria bacterium | reverse complement strand
TCCAAGAAATTGGAGGCTTTAACTTTATAAATTAAAAACAAAATTATGGAAAGCATACACAGTGAGTTTTCGGTAAGGATAAGTTTACCTCCTGAACATGAAGACTCTATTTTTAACATTTTAGACAAAGTAGAGCATGATCTTTCAAAAAACTGTCCTCATGTTTTTGAAGTGCAGACAATAGATTCTTTAGAAAGTTCAGACTTTTCTAGTGGCTTTATGCCACATACAGTAATCTTGAGCGGCTATTTAGATACAAGTGATCCTGTTCTTTATGCTACTACAAAACAAATGCTTCATATGACTCTTCGAAAGTACTCAAAGAAGTACAATTTAAACTACACTGTTTCAACCAGCAAGATCTCAGTAAATCTCAAGGCGCAAAAAAAAACTGAGACCGCATTAAACTATTAATCTGGTATAATCCATCGTATTCAATTACAATATAATTATGAATAATGAAGAATCTTCTGATCTTGTGGGTCAGAGAAAAATTAGAATTGAAAAAGTAAATAAACTAAGAGAATTAGGCTTTGATCCTTATCCTGCAAAATCAAATCGAACACATTTAGCAGGTGATATAAAAAATAATTTTGAAAATCTTGAAAATGAAACTGTAACAGTCGCTGGAAGACTTATGAGCTGGAGAGAACATGGAGCTTTAATTTTTGGAGACTTACAAGAACAATCTGGTTCTATTCAACTTTATATAAGACAAGATGAGCTTGGTGATGCAAATGTAGAATCTGGAAACTTAGGATTTGATAATTTAAATTTAGTTGATATTGGAGATATTATTGAAGTTACAGGTTATGTAACTAAAACAAAAAGAGGTGAAATTTCTGTTGCTCCAAAAGAAATACGAGTGCTAGAAAAATCAATCAGACCTATTCCAACTGATATGGAAGATAAAGAAGAACGATTTAGAAGAAGATATGTTGATATGGTTGTTCATCCAGAAGTTAGAGCAAGATATGAAAGAAGAGCAGCATTCTGGCAAGCACATAGAGACTTCTTTAATGAAAGAGGCTTTTTTGAAGTAAATATTCCAATACTTGAACATATTCCAGGTGGAGGTGATGCAGTTCCTTTTAAAACGCATATGAATGCTATTAATGAGGACTTCTATTTAAGAATTTCTCATGAGCTTCCACTTAAAAGATTAATTGGTGGTGGATTTGAAAAAGTTTACGATGTTGGTGCAAGATTTAGAAATGAAGGACTCTCTGATGAACACTTACCTGAACATGTAGCAATGGAATTCTATTGGGCATATGCAGATTGGAGAGATGGAATGCAAATGATCCAGGATTTATTTAAATATGTTATAGATAAAGTTTATGAAGGTAAACACATCTTTAATATAAGAGGTTTTGAAATTGATTTTTCTAAAGATTGGGAAGAAATTGACTTTAATAGCATAATGAAAGAGCGATTTGGTATTGAGGATGTTTATGCAGTTTCATTAGAAGAAGTAGTTAGATTACTAAAAGAAAATAATATTGAGTTTGATGAAAAAACAATCAGTGTTCCAAGAGGAATAGATTCTTTATGGAAACAAGTAAGAAAAACAATTGCAGGTCCTGCATTTTTGGTTAATCATCCAAAATATTTGTCTCCACTACAAAAACCTAGTCTAAAAAATCCAGATATGGTTGAACGATTCCAACCAATAATTGCTGGAAGTGAACTTGGTAATGGTTGGAGTGAGGTTAACGATGCAATTGATCAATATGAAAGATTTATTGAGCAGCAAGATTTAAGAGACTCTGGTGATGATGAAGCTCAATGGTTAGACATTGACTATGTCGAAATGCTTGAGTACGGAATGCCACCAACATTTGGTTATGGACATAGCGAAAGAGTATTCTGGTTTTTGGAAGATGTAACCGCAAGAGAAGGAGTTCCATTTCCTCAATTAAAATACTCAGTCAGTGATACAACTAAAAAAATCTATCCTGAGGTGGATTTGGATGATATTAAGAGCTAAGAAACATTAACTTTCAGATCTATTAGCTACTTGTTTATAAATAAGTAAAACTAGTTTTTCTTTGAATTCAAAATAATATCTAGAGATGTCAGCCCCAAGTTTTGGATTAAAAGTAGCCACCTTCCATTGAGGTGGGTAAAAGACTTTAAGTGGATAGCCTTGTTCAAGTTGCAATTGAAAATACTCTGAAGGATTAGATATTTCAGTTAATACCTGTCCTTTAAATATTTCTATACTATTTAAAAAATTAGTTAAAGTTATGCTATCTCGGGGGTCTGTTAATATATCAGAACCAATGAGCAAATGGTCTAATAGATATGTGCAGAAGACATCAAAAAGTTCTTCTAATTCTTCTACATTTAAAAAGAATGTTTCGGGACTATATTCACTATGATTTGTCTCTGTGGCCGTAGATTCTTCACTCTTTTTTCTGCCTAAATCTAATATCCAATCATATCTGTTTGGTATTCCTAACCTGCGATCTTGCTTTATATTTTCTAAAGCTATCTTTGAGTTTTGCATCATTAATGTTATCCAATCACTACTTTCATCTTTCTCTACACTGGAATGTATCTTTTTATTCTGTATATCGTTTAGTATACTCTCAACTGATGCACCTTCGATTGGTTTGCTCAAATCACTCTCTGAAACTTCAATTGGATTATTGTTATCATTTCGTTCTGCTGAAGACATATTGTACTATTAAACTTCGGGATTATATCACAGACCTAAATCTTTCAAAGTTTGAATAACATTATCCTTATTCACCTTTATTAATTTGTAGTTTCTTCCTTTGCCTTCAAACCAAGTTTTTTGTCTTTTTGCATATTGAATATGTGCATGCACAATATCTTCTTCCATTTCTACTGCACCTATCTCTCCATCTAAAAATTCTAAGACCTCTCTATAACCTATACCTTGTAATGCTACAGAGTCCTTAGAGTATCCTAGATTCAGCACTTCTTTTACCTCTTTAATTAATCCTTCTCTTATCATTTGGTCAACTCTTAATTTTATTTTCTCTTTTAGCTTATCCCAATTGTATTCAGGATATAAAAATATTACTTCATACTTATTGATATCTAGTGGTGGAGTAGAAAGCTTCGTTGTACTTGAAGATTTTTGGATTAATCTGGCAAGTCTTCTTGGATTATTTTTATCACTATTATTTAGATTTTCAAAAGTTTCTGGAGTTTGTTTTTTAAGCAGCTCTTGCAGATTTTCTAAGCTAAGATTATCTAACTCCTGACTATTTTCCCCAACTTCAAATTGATAGTTTTTTAAAATTGAATCAATATATAACCCAGTTCCTCCAACTAAAATTGGAAGTTTTCCTTTTTCACGAATATCTTTTATTAATTCTGAAGCCTCTTTTTGATAAGAATAAACATCAAATCTCTCATTAGGTTGAAGAAATGAGATTAGATGTATTGGGATGCCTTCAATACTGTAAATAGTCATATCTGACAATGTTTGGGGACTGCCACGTCGCTCGCTTTGCTCACTCCTCGCAGATCGCCTATAATTCTTATCTTTTAACTCTTCAGTTTTAACTTCCTTATTTGTACCAATATCTAAATATTTATATATTTGCCTAGAATCTGCATTTATAAGCTCTCCATTAAACTCTTTTGCAACTTTTAGAGCAAGTGCTGTTTTTCCTGATGCAGTTGGACCTCCTATTACTATAATTTTTTGTTTCATATCATAGGAATAATACCATCTGCTCTTGATAATTGTTACCTAAATAGTCTACTAATAGTATAATTATATTAATAATGAAAAAATTTACAAAACGAAACGAAAATTTTATATGCATTAACTGTGGTAGAGAAGTTCCACCACATCCAACAAGCTCTAGAGACCATTGTCCTTTTTGTTTGTATGGATTACATGTTGATATAAATCCAGGTGATAGAGCAAATAGATGTAGGGGATTATTAATGCCAATAGGAATTAAAAATACTAACAGAAAAGAGCAAATTGTTTTTAAGTGTGAAAAGTGTGGAGAAGAGGTAAATTGTATTACTGCTCCTGATGATATTCGGGAAGTGGTACATAGCTTAGGAGCAAATTAAGCAAACCCTCTTGCCTATTATATGTTTCCTCAAAAACTTTAAACACTACATGTACCTTAGCTAATCTATGCAATTGTAAGTCAATATCAACACCGCTATTAATTGTTTCACTCTTAGAATCTCTAAAGATTTTCAACGATTCTAATTCATTTGATTTGCAAAGATACATTCCCACACAATATTCTTTTGACTTCTCATCCATATCTGTCCATAGGTTTGGTATAGATCCTTTAAATTCAAAGTATATTTCTCGAAATATATCCGCAAACTCTCGTTTGAGTAATGCATCGCTACCATATTCCGATGCTTCCTTAAACGCATCTTCGTATGGGTTCACTTCTTTTGGTGATAATAGAGTAATCATAATTGCGAGAATTATACTCTTTTTAAAATAGAACACAAGATTATATTTTATATTTTTCTGCTTGATAAGTTGACCCTGCTGATATACTCTTAAGTTATATGAAAGGATTTCCCCTATCTGACAAAATCAAGATTACATCAATTATTTTAGCTGGCTTTGTTACTGTAGGATTAATCCTTGGGCTTCTTGCTTGGATTATTCTTTATTTTGTTCAGGGTAACTATACAAATTTAGTTCTTCTTAATTTTTATGGAGAAGATCTTATTGCAAAGGTTGACGGACAAGAATTTGATTTTGGAATTATGGAAATAAAAAACCTTAGAATTAGAAATTTACCTAGAGACGCAACAATTGAGTTTTACAATAAAGAAGGGGAGTTAGTAGATAAAAAAGCAACGCTAGAACTTGAGCATACCCCGAACTTAGTTATTGAGCCATTACATAAGGATAGAGATTTTTGTTTTATAAAAGCAGATGTAACCAACTTTTATTTTTTTCAAGGTGATGAAAGTATAGATTTACCAAATTTAACAGATCTGGAATTGCTGCAAAAAGTAAATAGAAGTGCAAACAATAAAATTTATACTGGAAAAGATATTTATGTTTACCCAGGACATGCTGATGTAAGTATTATTCCAACTGATCTAAAACCTGATCAAAGACTTATAGGCGTTTATCCAATTTCTTGTTTAGATATAGTTGAACCTAAAGCAATTCATAAAACCATTCAACTATATAAATACTATAATGAAGAATCTCAACGAGCAATTTATCTTGAAGGTCTTGAAGAGGTAAGCAAAGTTAACTTATCAGATATTTAAATATAATTTATTAAGCCTCTACTTCTTTTGGTAATAATGATTCTATAACCTCAAGTGTGGCATTATAGTTTTCTCTTTGATCTGTAGGAATTCTATTACTTTGCTCTTGAACTTTTTGCCTTAAGTTATCTATAAAAGCAATTTTAATTTGGTAAGTTTCGCTACTGTGATAGCCACTATAATAGTATCCTTTTATCTCAGCCCCTAGATGGGTTTTGTTATCACATAGAATTGGGCCATAATCCATAGCACCTATTCGAGTTTCTATTTCTGGTTTTATGAAGTTCCAATACTTAACCACATCTGGTTTTCCTTCAGGACCAGTCACATCTATGATTTGATTATCATGTGTTTCAATAGTAACTGTACTGGCCCCAAGGAACCCCTCTAAGTTTCTAATGCTTGATGTTCGTATTCTCATAAATTATTACTTAATACCTTGAATACTACTAAATCTTATCACCAAAGTAGTTTAAAAGTTCATCAATCTTAATTCGTTCCTGCTCCATGCTATCTCTATCTCTAACTGTTACTGCGTTATCTTCTAATGTTTCAAAGTCAACAGTTACACAATAAGGTGTTCCAATTTCATCTTGTCTTCTATATCTTTTTCCAATTGATGCAGTTTCGTCGTACTCAGTCATATAGTCAGACTGAAGCATTTTCTTAACTTCATGTGCTTTATTCTGCAAATCTTCTTTTTTAGATAAAGGCAATATTGCAACTTTAATTGGTGCCAAGTGCTTTGGAAGTCTTAGAACTGTTCTATAATCTCGTTTTCCATCTCCAGTTTCGTCAATTTTTTCCATCTCCCAGAAATGATCAATAACCATCATTACTAATCTATTTAAACCGCAAGATGCTTCAACAATCCATGGAGTGTATCGTTCTCCCTTTTCTTGATCAAAGTAATCTAGTTTTTGCCCAGAGAACTTTGCATGTTGAGTAAGATCATAATCTGATCTTGCATGAACTCCTTCAACTTCATCAAATTTACCCATTGAATTAAAGTTGTATGTAATATCTTCAGCAGCTTTTGCATAAAAGATTAGTTTCTCATGTGGTCTAAACTTTAAGCTTGCGTTATCTATTCCCAAAACTTCTGTGTACCACTTCATTCGTTCTTCTTTCCACATTGCATAAACTTCATCATTCATATCTGGATGAATAAAATATTGAAGTTCCATTTGTTCAAATTCTCTTGTTCTAAAAACAAATTGCCTTGCAACAATTTCATTTCTAAAAGCTTTACCAACTTGAGCAATTCCAAATGGAATTTTTACTCTTAAATTATCTAAAACATTTTTATAATTTAGATAAATACCTTGGCAAGTTTCTCCTCGTAAGTAAGTTACATTTTCTTCGTTAAAAGTTGCATCTGTTGTTCCAAGATTAGATTTAACCAAAAGGTTAAAATTTCTTGGTTCTGCTAAATCATTTCCATCAGGGCTTTTTGTTTTTAATAGTTCAATAATTGTAGCTAGTTGATCTGGAGTAAGTTTGTCCATATCTTTCTTTTCTAAGGCATTGACTATAGCCTCATCATCTATATGACTAAAATTTGGCATCTCAAAACTATCTTCAGCGATTTGATCTTCTATTAAATGATCTGCTCTGTATCTCTTATGTGTTTTTTTATCTTCAACCAAAACATCAGAAAATCCACCAACATGACCACTTGCTTCCCAAGTTTTTGGATGCATAAATATTCCTGAATCTAGCGATACCACATCATCTCTTTCTTGCCACATTGCTTTTTGCCAAAGATTTTTAATATTTTCTTTTAGATAATATCCATAATGACCAAAGTCGTAAACAGCTTGAAACCCTCCATAAATTTCTGATGAAGGAAATATAAACCCATTTTCTTTAGCCCAGGACTTGAATTGATCGAGACTTGTCAGTTTAGATTGTATAGGTTGTTTATCTTCCATTGTAAAAAATAATAAATATTTATATTAGCATTATGCTCTAAGCTTTAGGCTTTAAGCTTTTTAGGAATGAAATTAACATCATTTTTATACTATTTAATTCATTTTGCATTAAAGTGTATTTATCTTCTGAGATATACTTTAAGTCCTTACATAAAATCAGTAATGACTCTGTCTCTGATATAGATCCAATAGCCATTACAATAAATCTTGAAAAATCTGCATCGCTATTTCTCCCACACCCTTCTGCAATATTTGTAGGTACTGAACTTGCAGCTCTACAAATCTGTGAGATAACTCCATACTTTTCATGTGAAGGAAATGTTGATGTCATTTCGTACACTTTTAGAGTATATTTATGAGAATTTACCCAAATTTTTAAATTTCTAAAATCTTTCATAAAAAGCCTATTGCCTAAAGCTTAATGCCTAGAGCCAAACTAAAATAAAAAAATCCCCAATTATCAGGTTACATAAAAATTACTCTATGTACTCTAATAATCGGGGACGATTTTCACCGCGGTTCCACCCTTTTTGCTATTAAAATAATAGCCTCTTTTTGGTATTAATGTTTTTAAATTGCCTTTCCAAAGGGCTACATCAATAACAGTATAATACCACTCTAATTCTACTTAGACAATAGTTTGTGTTATTATCAGCAGGTTAAAACTAGCAAATGACTGATACTCAAACAGACGAAATGCCCCTTGATGATAGCTATGATTATCTAGATGCAACCTATAGACCTAACTTTAGGGAGTGCATAACTAGATATAGACAATCCCCATATTATTCAGAAGAAATGTTTTCCATTGGCTATAATGTAAGCCAAGCGTCATCTGCAAGAAAAATTTCACTTAGCCACCCAGCTATGATGAAAATCCTAGATGATGTAGCACAAGGTTACTCTATAAATAAGGTTGCTACCTTAAGTGGTATTAGTAAAGGTCAAGCTGAATCTGCTATAAGAAGCATGAATACAATGATACAAGTAGTTCTGACAGAAGAACAATTATTAGAACTTGGTGTAGTTCCCATTAAAGTTCGTCATATACATAATAAGCGAGTTCATGTATTTGCATGTAAACAACTAAAGCATTACATAGAAGTTAATAAAATAACTCCACCTTATTATGAAAATTTTTTAAAACTATTTTCTTCAGGAAAATCACCGGAAGAAATTATCTATGAGGCTATAAGACAATCAAAAATGCCAATACCTTTTGATTCTGGAATAATTAGCGTGAGTTCTAAGCAATTCATTACTAATTGGAGAGATCAACTATTACATGGAAGCTCACATACCACAGGAGAACAACTAGCTATGATGGTAAATATTATCAATTTTCTAAGTGCTCCAGATTTTTTCACAAGTCTACAAATAAAGCTGCAGAAACTTACAAATATCCATTTACCCATTGATAGTTTACTGGAAGATTTGAGAGCATTTTCAAAAAAGATCCATATTTATGACGTAATTTTGGCTAAAGTATTTCCTAATTATGTCAGACTACCGTATGTATATGTACAAGAAGATCCTTTAACTGAAATGAGTACATTAAGTGCTTCCAATAATAAGTTGCCTTTGGTTCTTTATGTTATAGCTGTTAATAGATTGAATGCATATGAATATTCAGATTTAATCCAAATGATCGCTGATGAATCAAATCAAAGCTATGAGTATGTAAAAAGCCAATTTCGACTTGGAAAACATTTGATTGAGAAATTAACAATGTATGACTGGTTTATTGAACAAGGTTTTAGAGGCTTAGATTTTCTAGATCACTCATTTAAGAGTTCAATAAAATTACAGATGGATTCTCTAGTTAAAGTTATTCGACATGAGCTAGCTGATATAAATATATTAAAGTTAGATGAGTCATAAAAAACTCAACATAACCTAACTAACAGTGTATAATCCCTTATGAACACTATTAATCTAAACTACATCAAATTCTCCCCTATGGGGATTTTATAAAACTTACTCAAATTTGATTTAGTTTAATTTATTAATATAAAAACAATGATCGATCCAAATTTTATAAGACAAAATCCAGATAAAGTTAAAACAAATACTACTGAAAGAGGAAATAACTCTGATGTTGTTGATGCATGGTTAGAAACAGACAAAAAAAGAAATGA
>JAGQLJ010000050.1 GCA_020429495.1 Candidatus Dojkabacteria bacterium | reverse complement strand
TCAAAAGAATTCTGTGGTGGACCACATGTAACAAATACTTCAGAAATTGGAGAAGGTAGAAAGAAATTCAAAATTACTAAGCAAGAAAGTGTAGGTGCTGGAGTAAGAAGAATTAAGGCAGTATTAGAGTAACTATCATGCAAGATAGTAATTATTCTTATGATGATGATCTACTGTTTGAAGTCGCTGATAAAGAAACATTAGCAGATGTTCAGCTAATTGCAGAAGAAATTAAGGATAAATTTTTAAGAATATATCCTAAAAGAGCGTTAGCTATTTTCAAACCCAATCATAACTTAACTAAGGCAGAACTTCTATTTCTATGTAAATTTATTGATTCAGAGATTCCTATCGTAAATAGCAAAAAAGAACTTGGATACCCTTCATCAATTACAGAATATGTAGCACGATATCAAGCAAATGGATATTTAAAGGGTCAAAATAACTTAAATAGAATATTATATACTGGGTGCAAGCTACCCACCTCCGTATTAGCTTGTATATTACAAAAGGATTCTACAGAAGAAGATTATGGTTATGACATTCAATTAGCTATTAGTCCTAAAGATAGTCACCCATTTTTATTCGTTGATAATGGATCAAACCAGATTTATTGGGTAAGCTTCTATGATTTAGAACCTAAAGTCGATGATGCAGATTTTAATAGAATAAAAAATTTTATATTTTTCGTAGATGAAAATCGTATTTTAGATTTAATGCATACTGCAGATTGGATAACTCAACTAAAAGCTTTATATATGCTTTCAGAAAATCCATATATTCAAATCATAAGTCATCTTTATTTATATATTCAAGAATCTGAGCTTGTACTAGATCAAATAATAAATTTTTGGGAAGCCCTATCAAGAAGTATATATTTTGATGGAAATGCCTTTAAAGAATTACGAAAATATCATTTTAATACTTTTGCTTGGCAATATTTTAACTCTTCTCAATCTTCTTAACTTGCTTTCTATCTGCACCAAGCTTACCTGCCAAATAAACTATAAATAATCCTAGAAGAATTAAAATAGTCATTACAAAAAGCTCATAGGCTGGAAGAGAGAAAGGAGAAATAATTATTTTATTATCTGGAGTTCCTGTAAAGAATGGATAAGTAATTCTAAGAGATGCTGCAATTACTCCAACCAAAATGCTCATTAAAGTTTTAGGGAATTTCTTTAATAAGTATGTAAGTATTTTAATAAATATTGCAAGCCCAACAAGTTGCCCTGCAAAGAAAAATGCAAATTTTTTAATTTGCTCTAAATCAAACTGTAATGTTGTAACTGATGCTAATAGTGAAATAATAAAATCATATAATCCAACCAAAAGTAGAAGAAACGGACCACTTACACCAGGAAGTACATTTCCAACCACAGCTATAACTCCTGCTACAAAAAGTAAAACCTCTGGAGGATTTGTTCCGTAAGACGTAGGCTTTATTCCAAAGATTATAAATAAGATAATTGTTGTTACAATTATTATTGCAAAATGAATTGATTCAATCTTTCCAATCTCTTTTAAAGGAACAAAAATAGAACCTGCAACTAATCCAAAAAATAGCGCATAAACATACCTTGCGTTATCTTCAAGTAAGTATGTAATTAGATTTGAGAATAGAACTGAAGCTAAAAACATTCCAATTAATAAGCTTATTCCAAAACTCCAAGGGACATTTTTAAATGAACTTTTAATATTTTTTCTTGTAGAAGACGAAAAGATTCCTCCTAAAATATTTGATAAAAAATTTGTAAGCTTATCTAAAAATATTATGTAGTCGTCATAAATACCCATAATTAAGGCAAAATTAGATCCAGATACGCCTGGAATAAGTTCAGCAACTCCCATAATAATTCCCTGAATTAATGTGAAGAATTTTTTCATCCTATTTATTTAATCTTTGAATTACTAATAGTGTGCAAGCCCCTATAATCATAAACACTATTACTTCATAGCTTGGACTATGATTCGCAAGATCTCCCGCTGCAATTAATACTCTTAATGAGCCAATCATAATTCCAGTTAAAACTGCAAATACAGGACCATGAAAGTTTTTTAGTAAATATCTTAATAACCTTACAAAAAATATTAATCCTGTTGCGAGTCCAAAAATAAAAACGCTAATTCTTACAAATAAATCAGAGTTTAAATCGCCATTAGAGACTGATTTAACAGAATTAATAATATATTCATAAATACCTATAATTAGTAGAACAAATGAGCCAGACACACCAGGCAATAAAAGTCCTGAAACTCCAACCACACCTCCAATAAATAAAAGTAGTATTGATGGATTAGATAAATCTTGTCCTTCTGTTAGACCTAACAAGTAGTAAGTCATTGCCGTAGAAAAGGCAAATAGACCATATGTCAGTAATGTTTTCTTCTCAATTTTATTCCAAGGAATAAATGCTGAAGCAAAAACCAATCCAAAGAAATAACCATAAGTTGGACTTCTATAATCTTCGAGCAAAATTGTTACAATATGAGAAAGTAGTACAACAGCTAAAAACATTCCTCCAACTAAAGTTAATCCAAATGTCATGTCTGATTCTTTAAATTTCTTTTTAAAATCAGAAACTTTTCTTTTATTGAAAGTAATTAGTAGAGAAATCTTGGCTAATTCTGAAATATTATTTAGAAAGCCTATAAATCTTTCATAAATACCCATTGCTAGAGCTAGAGTAGAACCTGATACACCTGGAATAATTTCAGCTGTACCCATTACCATTCCTTGCAAAATTGTTTTTAATCTATTCATTCAATTTCTTTATTCCGCATACTTAGGATAAATCTTATTAAACACTATTTCAATACTTCTCTTGCAGATTCTTTACTTAAACTAATTTCGTAATCCTTTGGAGTTGCGCTTACATACACAACTTGATTTAATCTTCTTCTAAATTCTTCAAACTTTAATGGTCTGTTATCTAAAGCTGCTTTCATTCTAAAACCATAATCTACTAAGTTTGTTTTTCTTGATCTGTCTCCTTCATACATTCCTCCAATTTGAGGGACAGTTATATGAGATTCATCAATAAACATTAGGTAATCATCTGGAAAGTAGTCAAGTAAACATGCACCTGCTGTTCCTGGGGCTCTTCTATCTATGTATCTTGAATAGTTTTCTATTCCTTTTGTAAATCCAGTTTCTTGAATCATTTCAAGATCGTACATTACTCTCTGTTTCAATCTTGCCTCTTCTATAATCTTTCCTGCATCTCTTAGCTCTTTTAGCTCAATCTCTAAATCTCGTTCAATGTCTTTTATTGCAGCATTTAGTTTCTCTTGAGATGTTGCATAATGCTTTGCTGGAAAGATTGTTATTTCATTTACCTTATCAATAAATTCCCCACTAATTGGGTTTATTAGCTTTATTGATTCTAGTTCATCACCAAAAAATTCTAATCTGACAGCTCTATCATCTGCTGTAAATAAATTAATATCTACAATTTCTCCTCTTACTCTAAATGTTCCAATAGAAAAATCATTTTGTCTTCTTTCGTATTGCAAATCTCCAAGCCTAGTGAATAATCTATCTCGATTTAGAACGTCTCCTACGCTTAATTTAAAACTTAGGTTTCCATAATCTTCAGGATTTCCAAGACCATAGATACAACTTACTGTTGCAACAATTATTACATCTCTCTCAGAGAGTAGATTCTGAGTTGCAGTATTTCTGTATCTTTCAATTGTTTCGTTTATGTCAGAATCTTTTTCGATATATAAATCTCTACTTGGCACATATGCTTCTGGTTGATAGTAATCGTAATAACTAACAAAATATGACACTTTATTTTCTGGAAAAAATTCTTGCATCTCAGAAAACAACTGTGCGGCAAGTGTTTTATTATGAGAAAGAATAATTGTTGGCTTACTCACATTTTGAATAATATTAGCCATTGTAAAAGTTTTTCCAGTTCCAGTTGCGCCAATTATTGTTTGATTTTTAATGCCCTTTTCAATTCCAGCAGAAATATAATCAATAGCTAATGGTTGATCTCCTGATGGTTGATATTGTGAGTGTAGGTTGAAAACTGACATACGGCATTATAACAGTTGGGAGTAATTAGTAGTTAGTACTTAGGCAATACCAGATACTTTTCCTATAAACTATTTTATAAATTTCAATTTTTAATTCGTAATTCTTAATTCGTAATTTTTAATTTTGATTTACTTCTTTATAAATCTCCCTCCACTTTGTATTTGGATGCTCCATATACCTAGGACTTTTTGCCTGAGACCATTCTCGTCCATGAAAAATTAATCGTAGACTAATCTTATCCCAATCCTTTTTGGGAAATAAAGCCATTAAGTCTTTTTCTACTTTTTCTGGAGTTGTATTTTCTGTTAACCCTAATCTTTTTGAGACTCTAAGCACATGTGTATCAATAACAAAACCATCTGGGTCTGCTAGTCCGTTTTTAACAAACCATTCATTAATTACAACATTAGCAACTTTTCTTCCAACACCTGGTAGTTGTATAAGATCATCCATAGTTTTCGGAACTTGACCACCAAATTCCTCAATCAGCATGTTTGCTGTTGCTACAACATGCTTTGCTTTATTTTTATAATAATTTACTAACCTAATTATATTTTCTACATCTTCTACATTTGCTTTTGATAATTCTTTTGCAGTTGGATATTTTGAAAATAGACTAGGAGTAACTTGATTAGTTGTTTCATCTTTAGTTTGAGGGGAGAGTATTGTTGCAATCAAAAGCTCAAATTCGTTTTTATGAATCAATGGGGTTTCTACTTTTGGATAATCTTTTTCTAACAAGTCTGCAATTAATGTCGCTTTTTGTTTCAGAGGGAGAGTCTTATAATTCATGAGTGATTATACCATTCTCATCTTGGTACAAAGGAATCTCTAAAATAAAGGTGGTTAAATCTCTAACTTGGCTATGATGCAAAATTCCAGAATGCAGCTCTGCAATCTCTAGAACACGTGGCAGCCCCAACCCAGTGCCTGTTAACCCTACTGTATTTGAGCCTCTAACATGTGGCAAATAAATATTTTCTGCATCTTTATCTGGAATTCCTATTCCATAATTTGAAACACTTATTTTAAGTCTGCTATCACCAATTATAAATTTTATATCAATATCTTTATCTTTAAACCCATATTTATCAGCATTCTCAATAAGCAGATTTAAAGCTTCAAGCATTATTTCTGGAACCATCGGAACTTGAAGATCTTTAGGTAATCCGGAATAGTAATATTTGATCTTCCCTAGCTTAGCGGTTTGAATGTATGAATATACATTTCTTTGTAATTTTTCAATAAATCGAAATACATCCTTAGGTTTAATCTCAAGTTCAATTTTTTTTATGGCGTTATCTAAAATAATCAGGTATTGCTTAGTTAAAGAAAGTGTTGTTTGAAAATCTTCC
The DNA here is from genome assembly GCA_020429495.1 of Candidatus Dojkabacteria bacterium. Classification (GTDB taxonomy): domain Bacteria; phylum Patescibacteriota; class Dojkabacteria; order J137; family J137; genus JAGQLF01. Next base: position 3,352 of record JAGQLJ010000050.1, on the reverse strand, counting down.
AGTACATCTTGAAATGGAAGCGACTCGTTAATCTTTTTTTGTAAAAGAAATAGTGATAACTTCATGCCATTAAGGGGGTTAGCAATAGAGTGCGCATGTTCTGCAAGTGAATTTGCTGCATCAGTATCTTTAACCTCTGTAGCTACTTCTCTGATCAACTGAACTTTATTTTTTAAAGCTTGATATAAATGGACAAGTGGATATGTATCTTCCATTCTTGTAAAGCTACTTTGTGCAATGTATGCCTCAGTTTTTTTAATATCTTCAACAGTATCTGATAATTTAATACGATCACTAAGTGACGAGTCTGAATCTGGTGAATTTTCTAAAACTGAATTCATGAAGTTAATTCTAAAAAGAAGAACCTTTAATTTTATCAGTTTATCGATATGATGTGGAAATGGTTTATGATCTCAAACTACTTATTAATTCCTTAACCTCATCGAATTCCTTAACCTCCATAAATTTTTGCCTAATCTCATTTGCTCCATCAAAATCTGAAACATAAATCTTGAAAAATCTTTTTAGAACTTCAAAATTTCTTTTTGTTCCATACTGATTTGCAAATCTATCAACATGAGTTTCAACTAAATCTAATCTTTCATTTAAGCTTAAATCTGTAATAGATTTAGTTGGATTAAAAACGAATGGGTCTTTGAACACACCTCGGCCAATCATCACTCCATCAACACCCGTTTCTTTTGCTTTTATATCTACTTCTTCTAGTGAGCTTACATCTCCATTTCCAATAATTACAATATCTTTTCCTAATTTATTTTTTAAATCTACAACTTTTTTAATTTCATCCCAATCACAAGGGAATTTAGACATTTCTTTTGCAATTCTTCCATGTATTGTAAGGGCTTTAATATCATGATTTAGCAAAAACTCAGCCCATTCTTCTGTTCTTTTTACTCTAAAACCTAGCCTTGTTTTTACACTTACAGGAATTTTACCTGCAGCTCCTTCAATTGTTGCTTCAATTACCTCATGCGCAAGAGGTTCATTATCAATTAGAGCAGAGCATACTCCTTGTTTAACAATCTTTCTAACTGGACATCCCATATTTATATCTATTCCATCAAAACCCATTTCTACAATATCTTGTGCAGCCTTTAAATAGTTTTCAGGCTTTTTACCCCAAATTTGTGCAACTATTGGGCTCTCTTTATCATTTTTTATTAATCGCTTACCAACCTTTTCTCTACCTGGAGAAGCTAGTCCGTCTGCACTTGTAAACTCTGTAAAGAAGACATCCGGACGTCCACAATCAGCTACAATACTTCGAAAGACAACATCAGTTACATCTTCCATTGGAGCTAATACTGTAAATGGCTTTTTTAAATCTTTCCAGAAATTCATATGAAATTAAAACTGTCTTGAATTATAATGAATAAATTAGAATTTTAATAGCAAAACTATGAAGAAAATATATTTCCTGGCTACTTTTATCATAATTAGCATTATAAGTACTAGCACAGTTGCAGCCTGCTCATGCATACAACCAGGTACTCCGATTGAAGAAGCTAATAAAGGTCAAATAATATTTTCTGGAACTGTAGAGTCTATAACAGAGGTTGATGATTTAAATCTTCAAGTAACAGTCAAGCCTATTATGTCTTGGACTAGTGATCTTTTATCGATGACAACTCCAGTTTCAACAGCTAATAATTCAGCTGCATGCGGTTATAATTTTGAAGAAGGAAAAGATTATCTTATTTATGCATATGAGCATGAAGGTAATTTATCAACTAATCTTTGTACAAGAACACAATTATTAGATAAAGCCGCAATGGATATCCCGGAACTTGATCAATTAAGCTATAAGAAATTTGACTATACTGTTCACAATAATGATAATGCAGAACAAACTACAGATAGCAATTCTAATGCATTGCTGATCGTATTGATAGCATTATTTTCACTAGGGCTCTTATCATATATCTTTATAAAAAAAACTAAATAGTATGGAAAACAAAATAAACTATCCATTTCTTCTGATGGTAATTATGGTTACTTCAATAATCTGGCTTACTGGCTTTTTTGTTTTTGGAAGACCTGCAGGTGATAATGTTGCAGAAAACAATAATGCTGATTCATTATCTTTAGTAGGAGCATTTGGTGATAGAACTAATTCATATCAAGCATTGCATTTTATAGATGCTAACACAGGCAAACAATACCTCGAGATGTATAACGGAGGAACTTCTCCACTATATAAATCAGATTTTACTGATGCATTTACTAATTTAGAACCTTCAGAAATTCAGTTATATTGGTCAATTGATCAGAGTTATTTTTATTTCTTGAGTGGATCAGGATTAGATGAAAGTACTTTAAATGTATACGATACAAGAACAGGTGAAAAGAAAATTGAGTTAAATGATTTAGTAATAGGACAGTTACCTGTCTGGAGCGATGCAAACACCTTATTTTATCAAAAAACTTATGATGAATTTTCTAACAGACCATGGGGTGCAGGAAAAGGTAGTGGTGTTTCATCTGTAAATTTAGAAACATTAGAAATTACGAACGTACATCAAGCAACAGAAACAGATGACTACTTTATTGATAGATCGCTATGTTATTCGTCTGAAATTTGTACACTAAGGATAAGCAAGAGATATGTAGAAAATGAAGAAGATTGGTTCAACTACCAAAATCCTGATTTAATAATGACTGAGAGAATACTTTAGAAATTACAGTAAGAATGGAGCCGGAAGGGTTTGAACCTACTGCATAGCCTAAAGCTACGGCCCCAATAGAATTAGAATCATTGTACTACATCTTTATATGATCATACAACTAAAAGGCTGTCTGATATTATTTGGCATGTGTGGTAAAGTAATTTAGTTAACATCACTTTCTATGAGTATAAAAATTGCAGTTATTCTTGGTACAGTTAGAACAGGTAGATTGTCAGAGCATGCAGCAAAGTTTGTAGCAGAAGTTGGACGAAAGATGAAAGAAGTTGAAATTATATATATTGATCCAAAAGATCTTGAACTGCCAGATGAAGGTGAGGTAGTTAAAGATGCTAAATACTCAAAAGCAACAGAAGAAGCAGATGCTTTTTTTATAGTTACACCAGAATATAATCATGGTTATCCAGGAACATTAAAAAGAATGTTGGATAGCGAGCTTAAAAATTATATTCATAAGCCTGTTGCAGTTGCTGGAGTTTCAGATGGAAGGTGGGGTGGAACAAGAGTTATTGAGCATCTTGCCCCAATACTAAGAGAACTTGGACTTTCAATGACTTTTACAGATTTGCATTTTCCAAATGTAGATAAAGTTTTTAATGAGCAAGGAGAGTTACAGGACGAAGCTTTTATTGAAAGAAATCAAAAGT
>JAGQLJ010000049.1 GCA_020429495.1 Candidatus Dojkabacteria bacterium | reverse complement strand
CCAATTGTGTGACCATCTAAATAAGGTTCACCATTATCATAGACATATGTAAGTCTTCTTACTAGTTCATTGCTAAAGCCGTGCCTTCTTCTGTAGAAAATCTCATCGCTAAAGAAAGTAACTTCTTTGTTTAAATTATTAATATTTCTAACTATATGAAGCTCTTCAATTGACGAAAGTGATTCTTCACCATAACGTACAGTTAATTTAAAATTATCTGCAGATAAAATTAAAAAATTATCTTTAGAGTTGAAAGATATTCCAACTTGTTCATTATTTTTTGTTTCTCCACTCCCCAATACTGTAGTACCATATGTAGCTTTATGTTCAATTGAAAACTGTGGAATTAACAATGTTTCCAAGATTGCTCCAGGATCACCAGCAAAATCTAGCTCTTCGCCAATTTTTGTTGATAAATTGTTTAAAGCGTAATTTAAATTATCTGGCCACTGATCAGGTGGCAATGGACTTGGATCTGTCATTAAAAAAATAAAACCGGGCGATTATACCAGAAGAATACCTATTTAGTTAAGGTAATTGACATACCAATTGGCAATCCAACCAACTTGGCCATCATTTAGTTGTATTTGAATCCAGCCATTTCCTGCATCATCAGTTTGAAAAAATCTCTGACCAGGAGAAACTTGTGTAAATGAAGTTGCTACACTTGATGGCGCTGATCTTACATTTAGTGTTCCAGTTTCTGTACTTTTTATCTCAACTATTTTCTTATCAGTTGGCGCAAGATTTACAGTGAATGTAACTGGATCTATATTTAATTTTGTACCGCCAAGCGTATATACATCAAAAGATTCAGTAACTTCCCCTACTCCAAGTGGCGCTTTTAGTTCAATATCAAAAATAGAATTTTCAATTGGCAGTAGATATTCACCATCACCTAATAATGGAACTTGAGTTGTACTTACCCATGAATTATTAAGAAAGAATTGGCTTACTCCATCTCCTCTTTTTGTAAAGATAATTTGGGAATCAGAATCACCATAAATTCCCCACTCTCCAATATTAGTAACATCAACAGAAACACTAACTTGGCTTCCAGGTTCAACAGATGCTTGTGGAGTAATGACTTGATTTATTTGGATATTATATTCTTTTGGTATTGGGTTATATTGAGATTTTGCAAAAGTAGAAATCTCTAAAACATCACTTTGCCAAGAACCAAAAATATCAGTTTTTTCTAAAACTACAGTCTTTGAAGTTTGATCTCTTAAAAAAGTAATCCCTTGTACAGAAATATTATCAGGGCTTATAGAATTCTGATTTGCAATAACTGTTGCTAGAGTTTTTAGTGCACTTTTACCATCAGAGCTAAATTTACCTGAACTTTTATTTGTCATGTAGCCAATAACAATTACATTGTCACCAATTCCATCAATTTTTATTTTTCTTTCATCTCTACCTTTATTTCCAAGATAAATATCGCCATTTTCAGAAACTAAGTAATGATAAGGGATATCATTAAATCCAAGCATTTCAACTGTATAAAAATAGATTCCTCTATATTGTTCATCAGGAGTTAGACCAGTAAACTCTGCGTTAGAATAAATTGGTGCAATTACTATTGCCGTTGGTAAGCTAAAATTTGAGTCTTCTCTTGTAGCTGTTATATCTAAATTAACATCTTCTGGAGTTATATAAGTTATATCTTGTGCTTTTATTGGAGTAAGTCCACCAAAGCTAAGACATAAACTTAATGCCAAAATAGATGAGCTTTTAAAAATAGTATTTATTTTCAAGACTGTATAAATAAAGTTTAATTCCTAAAGTACTGTTAATATCTCCCTTTTTGATTTTTAAATCAAGATGCAACAACCCATCAATTAACTTTTGTAATTCATTCAAAGTAAAGTTAGCGGCCTTCTTAATTGATTTTTGTAAAACAAATGGATGTAATTTTAAACTGCTTAACTCTTCTCCTTTACTTTCAATTATTTTTATATCCATCAATATCTGCAGCTCTCTATTTAACATTGCAATCAAATACTGACTTACATCATTATACCTAAGAAGAACATCACTTTCTTTTAAAACCTTTTGGAAATTTTTTTCTCCAAACCAATCTAAAAAGTTCCAAATATTTCCACTAGCATCTAAACCAACAATCTCTTCAAATTCATCAGATGATAGAGTTGTCTTTTTGTTTTCTTTTGCGTACTTTTGTAGCTTTCCTATCTCAGATCTAATTAACCATTTATTATTTTCAGCTAACTGCGCTAATTGAATAATAGATTCTTTTGAAAGTTTAATATTATATTTATTCAATAATTGTTCAGTCCATTTTTCTATCTGCCAAGATTTTTGCATTGTATAAAGAAACTGTCTTTTTTCTTTTTTTAAAAGCTTTGCAATCTTTTTTTTCTGATCTAAATTTTTATCAAGCCAAATTATGATTTCAAAATTATCTAGCTTCTTAAAATTTTCTATAAATTGATCAGTAA